>NZ_JAZGJN010000276.1:0-71669 GCF_038085095.1 Photorhabdus sp. P32
TTTTTGTCAATATTGTTTCATATAAATTCAATATATTTAAAATTGATATTTTTATTATTGATTTATAACTTATTTGTTAATATTTAAACGATATGATTTACAATTTAAATTAAATTTTTCTAATGTGTAAAATAATTTTTCCAGCAAATAATTTATAAAATAATATATGTTTCTTGATTTATCTATAGCCTGTTACTAAGAAAGTATAAGGGGCTTTTTTATTGGTTAATAACAAATTAGAAAATGACTAATAGCTCGGCGAGATGGACAACTATTTGACACCTATCGCATTTAAAACATAATTTTTTTGGCGAATTTATCGCCAATGCCAGTCACTGGAGCGTGATGTAGTTGTTGAGAGCATATAGATATGAAAAATAATATTAACGGTAATTATTTTAAAGTGGCTGGCAATTTTCTCTGTAATTATAAAGTTTATCAGGGAGATAGTCATGGCAGAGTTATTATATTGTTACCTGCTATTGGTGTGGAAATCAGGAAATATGAAACTTTAATACAACAACTGGTAAAAGAGGGGTTTCAGGTTGTCACTGCGGATATGCCAGGCTATGGAGACAGCCAACCTAAACCAAGTCGAGAAAATGACTATAACTATTCCGATCTGTTGCGGGATTATCTGCCGGCAATGTTAGACAAGGCTGTTGAATTAAATAACAATAAAATTCCTATTGTCTTTGGTCACAGTCTTGGGGGGCATATTGCAACGCTCTTTGCCTGCTCAACTGACCGGCCATTTTCTCTGTTTTGTGTGGCAACCGGGAACGTATGGTATAAGAATTGGCAGGGAATGGGGAGGGTGCAGATAATAACGGCAGCGATTATTTTTAACATTTTGACTGCGTTATATGGTTATCTCCCTGGGAAAAAGATTGGTTTTGGCATAAGAGAAGCTAAGGGGTTAATGCGGGACTGGTCCAGAACGGCTTGTACGGGAAATTATTATCATGTCCGTGCTTATAAGGGGAAGGAGAATAAGCATTTATCCAAGGCTGTTTATATCTGTCTTAAAGGAGATAATTGGGCTCCGTTGAAGTCCACTCAAGTATTAGCAAGTCTTATACCTAACGCAGAAGTTAGGGAAATAACTTTATCTTTCAAAGGTAATCCTCATAGCGCCTGGATTAAACAGCCAGGAGATATTATTGCAATCATGAAAAGAGAAATAATGGAGAATAGCGATGATTAATACATTGAAAATTCTGCGTTGGGAATTTCTAGGATTGTTTTTTATCAGTTTATTTCTGACCTGGCAGCTTGAAAATTATATAAATTGGTGGCAATTTATTTTGTTGTTTTTTCTGATTGATATTATTGGTTATTACCCAGGGCGGATCTGGAGTTTGCTGAATAAAAAAGAAATTCCTCCTCAAGCCTTTTATACCATTTATAATATTTGCCACAATTTATTCACACTTAGTGTGATTAGTTTGCTCTGGATCTGGTTCTTTAAGGACAATTACAGTGTTATTGCACTATTTGTCCATATCTGTCTAGATCGAGGTGTACTGGGAAATTTTCCTAAGTTATCTATTAGTGTATTTAAGCAGCCCACGGTTCATTAAAGTGGGTCATGATTGAGAGATATACCCTATGGATTTCAAGATGCATCGCGACGGCAAGGGAGAGAATCCCCGGGAGCATAGAGAACTATGTGACCGGGGTGAGTGAGCGCAGCCAACAAAGAGGCAACTTGAAAGATAACGGGTATAGATAACTTATTTAATGAGGAATGAATACTATGGATTTAATTAAACAGGCATCGGAAATAGAAATGCAGGCAAAGGATTGGGGCTTGGATGAATGGTTTTCTGAACAGATAAATGTTGAGCAAAGAAAAATAACCCATTATGCCAATGATCCTAAATTAACCTATTTGCCGGGTGATTTACGGGAATCTCTGATTAGGGAACTTTCTTTTAAATCGATTTCTGAATATGAAGCAACGAAAGCGTTATTGCTACTTGCAGATAAGTCGCCTGACAATATCAATTTCGATTATATGTTGACTCAGATATTTGATGAAGGTAGGCATGCCAAATTATTCAGAGAACATCTGGTCAGAATAGGCTTTGCGGATATCGACAATGTGGCCGGAAAAATGGAAAGCCTCTTACGAGGCAAAATGACCAATATGTTGGAGACATTGAGAACTTATTTCGACAAATGGGTCGTGTTGAAAAATGATTATATTGCCGGCGTGCTAATCATTACTGTCGTTTTGGAAGGCGTGCTTGCACCAACGTCAGAGCTCAGCGAAATCAAGTGGCGCCCTTTTGATGTTGTCGCCGCCGAGACACAAGCCAGAGCCAATGCGGATGAATTAAGACATCTGACGGTGTGCGCAAATATCGTCAAGATGGCGCTCGAAAATGATAGCTCTCTAAAGCAGTCAGCTCTTGAGTGTATAGAAGAAGGATTGGCGTTATGGAATCAGGTATCCGTTGATGACTTGTTTGTGGAGCGTGAAATGTTCTATCAACGGGGTATGCAGCACCACTTACGCTTTATTGAAGGTTATGAATTAGCGCCTGGGATGTTGTTGTCCGATTCTACGGTGGAGTCTCGCCTTGAGCTGTCCCATTCTTTAGTTGAACAGATGCAGCAGTCACGTCTTAAGTATATGGGTTTAGTGTAGATATTGGCCTTATTCAGTCGGTTGTTTGAGTAGGCTAAGGAGAATTAAAAATGACAAATATTGTTGAAGAACTCAGGAAGAATAGTGGGAAATACCAACATTTGACACCAGATAGATTGAAAAGATTGTTGTTGAGTTCTGAGGCCGCTTCACAATGCCTACGTTTGGCGGCGCAATCCAGTATAGAGGGGCTTCATCAAGTGGGTAATACTATCCGTGAAGCTTCGGCGTGGCTTCCCGCAGTTGGTATTGCCTTAACAATGCATAATCATATTGTATTGGCTTGCAGTAAATTCTCTGACATATTCGAAGACAGCGACGTATTATTGAATGAAGTTATGGCATCAAAAGCGTTGGTTGCTTCTGCTTTTGCAGAGGGTCTACCTGGAACGAATATTTTTACACCATCACTTAAGATGCATTCAAAAGAGGGAAAGCTGTTTGTTAATGGTTCGAAGAAGCCTTGTTCTCTCTCTTCGATTGCTGACTATTATGTGTTATCAGTCTGCGATACCGATCATGACAATGAAATGAGAGTCGTGCTGATTTCTAAATCGGCGCAGAATCTTAAGGTTATTCCTTTTTGGAAATTGGGAATTTTGACTGAAAGTGATAATCAAGAAATCAAATTCTTGGATGCTGAAGTGTCGTCTAAACGACTTTCTCATTATAAGGGGATTGAACAACAGATGGTGCTTTCCTGCGGCTTATCACTATTTAATTATTTTGCTGCAAATACTTATTCTGGAGTTCTTGATGGGCTTACTCGTTTTATTCCTGAAAAGGTCGTGGAACAGCAGCCAATTAAATATACCCTGACTCAAGCTGATTATAAGATTAATGTTATTCTTGGTCAGATGTTGATTATTGCCTTTTATGCTAGCCAGGATGAAAATGCCGTCCATAAGATTCTCGCGTTACGTTATACCTTGGAAAAGATCCTTGAGGAAACTGCCAGTTTCATATTCCGATGTTGCGGTGGGATTAAGGTAATGACAACACCAGAAATAATGAATTTCTATTTGGCAGTACAGTTATTCAAATTTCATCCGATAGGAGAATTCCAAATGATTAACCAGATCATGCAACAAGCTTAATTACTTTTAGAATCACCTATTTATAACTCAAGGATTTTTCCATGCTGTTTACAGCATGACTGTGTACACCTAAAAAAAGAGAGAAAACTATGTTTGTTAATCAATATCGTGAGAATTTATTAAACTCCGTGGGTCTTGAACTGGATATTAAGTCTGCTCAAGATAACCGGCTTATATTATCGGACGGCCAGGTTGTTAAGGATTTTTTGGCTCAATATGGCGCACTACCATTTGGGCATAATCCTGATTTCGCTATCGCTGAAATTAATAGATTCACTGAAAATAAAGAACCTATCTTCTTTCAACCTAATATTCACAAAAAGGTACGGCTATTAGCTGAAATGCTTGCAGAGCAAGTAGATAAGGAAAAATATACCCACTGTACGTTTACTAACAGTGGCGCTGAAACGGTAGAAGCTGCGATTAAATTTACCCGTTTGTTTACTGGCAGAAAGCGTATTCTGAGCTTACATCGCAGTTTTCACGGTAAAACCTATTCGGCATTATCCGCTACAGGATCAAATCGGTTTAAAGCCGATTTCATTTACGATGATAAATTATATGAGCAGGTTGATAGTGAAGATTTGGATGAAATAAAAAGAAAGCTGGAGAGCCGGGAATTTGCCGCATTTATCGTTGAACCGGTGCAAGGAGAAGGTGGAATGAAAGTCATTCCACCGGATACATTGTCTAATATTTTGGTGATGTGTAAACAAAATGGCACATTGTCAGTATTTGATGAAGTTCAGACGGGTATCGGTAGGCTTGGGGCATTCTGTGCAGCTACGCTCTACGCTTTGAAACCGGATGTGATTCTGTTTTCCAAGGCGTTAGGGGCAGGTATCTCGCCGATTGGCGCGATGTTGTATTCAGATGAGCTTTATTTATCCGAGTTTGATAGGAAGCATAGCTCCACTTTTGCTAATAACGTTCTGGCCGCAACGATGGGGATTGCTGTTATTGAGCATCTGACTAAAGATGACGGTAAAGCGTTAACTCATATTCAAGAAGTCAGCCGTTATGTTGATGAATGTCTTGAGCAATTATCTGCTAAGTACCCAGAGCATTTTTACTGGCAAGGGGCTGGGTTGATGCGTGGTCTTGAAATACAGGACAGCAAAGCGGTTGACAACATATTTATCAATTTCAGTCAAAAAAGTGGTGGTCTGGCTTATATTATTTGTAGTTTCTTATTAAAACATTATGGTCTTTTCACCATGCCGTTAATGTCTCGTCCCTGTTCTGTACGTTTTGAGCCGCCGCTTAACGTTTCCAAAGAAGATATTAAAACGTTTTTCACGGCTTTTGATGAAGTATGTCAACTGGTTGAGAATGGACGATATGACATTCTTTTTTCACACTTGATAGACATACCTGTTGCAGATCTCCCGCCTGCTTCGGTGAGTTATCCAATATCGGGGAACAAAAACATTGCTCAGATTAAAGCGCCTATTCCTGGGTTGATTGAGGGTAAGAAATTCGCTTTCTTAATTCATACCACTTCGGTTAGTGAGTTTTCTCACTCTTATTGTCTGTCGATAAAAGAGAATTACACGCAGGAACAGCAGAAACGGCTTGGGAGTTGGATCATGCAGGTTGCCTCGATTGATTTTAATCCTGATATCGCTGTTGAGTTTGGTGTCGAAAGTTCAACGGCATATGCTAATGGTATGCTCCTTTTCTCACCTATTAATCCTGAAGATATGATGGCATTGTCGGCAAAAGAACGGGCGGTATTGATGAAGGAATATCTTGATATGGCAGAGAAAAATGGCGCTGAAATTGTCGGTTTAGGCGCTTATACCTCGGTTATTACTAACGGCGGTACTAGCCTGGTGAATAATCGGCAGGGCCGGATAATAACTAATGGCAACTCGCTGACAGCGGTGGCGGTGGTTGAAGGAATACGCTCAATGTTGACGGAAAGCGCATCCCGGCAAACATTGGCGGTAGTGGGCGCCAGAGGCTCGGTAGGCAGGCTTTCAGTCATTGGTTTGGCTCACAATTTTGGCCGGATTATCTTGGTGAGCCGCCCTAATAAAGCGCGCATATTACTCTCTGAACTGACTAAGGCGCTTCTTTCCTCAGTATTAAGAACTAATGATGTCATTCAGCCGGATTCGGTCATGGATAAGATGAGAAAATGGCTTGTTAAACAAAATCCGGGTGTGACAGATGCACAAGTATTACATCAGCAAGTGCTTGAAGTCGTTGGTACCTTTGGTTTGGAAGCGATAGAGAGTTATGAACACTCTTTGAATCAGGCTGATTTTATCGTCTCGGCAACGAGTGAAGGTAAACCTTTCTTGAATACCCATTACTTGAAAGATTCCGCCATCGTTTTTGATGCGGCCAGACCATTCGATTTCATTCGTGATGGCAATCATCACATTTACGAGGGGGGATTGGTCTATCAGCCTGAGAAAGTGATCTATAGCGATTGCAACTTGATCGATATACCTGAGGGGGTAAATCTTGCTTGTTTGTCAGAAACTATTGCTGTGGCGCTTGAAGGGGTGAATGTTCATCAAAGCATCGGTAGAGCCATTGATTACAATGATGCATTGGCCATTCGGGATATTGCGAGAAAGCATGGGTTTATCCCTGTCCAATATTCCCGAAATAATCAAGGTGAGCGTTATGAGCATGTTGCTTGATGCTCCCCAGATTATTGCCACCGGGAACGCTCAGGATGTTCTTGGCAACAGTCATCTTAGAAAAGTGCTTTGTTATGCAAAGCACCCGTTGAGTAGCCTGTTGTTCAATAGTGAAACATATTGGTTTACTAACCAAAAGGGGGCTATTGGTTTCTTTCAGGACAAAAATCTGCATATGTGTGTAGGTGGTATTTTAGCTCCTGGCGAAGAACGAGCCGCACTTTTACACTCTTTTCTCAACTTCACCAGAGAAAAGCGGGCTTTCCCGGTTTTTCTGCACGGTGATAAGAGCGATTTTGTATTGTTGAAAAATAATGGCTTTTCTGTGAACCAGCTTGGCGCGAGTTATTCATTGAGCCTTGATGGATATGACATGAAAGGCAAACGGTTTCAACAGCTTAGAAATAAAATCAGTAAATCCAGAAGAGCGGGGATTTCTGTTCGAGAGATCTGCTCGCAAGAGGAATATTATCGATTTAAACCACAACTAGAATATATTAATCAGCTTTGGTTGAAAGAAAAACATGCGAAAGCCCTGAAAAAATTGGTGATTGATTTCAACACTGTGGAAGTGAATTCAGGCGAGCATAGAGTATATATTGCAACTCAGGGAGAACAAATTCAGGCATATATTGTTTATAGCTACACTTGGGGGGAGACATCGGGATGGTTTCATAATCTATCCCGAAAAAAACCGGATATACCCGACGGCACTATGCAGTTTATTAATGAAACGGCGATTAATGACTTCCTGAAAGAGGGCGTAGTTTCCTACCTTCATTTGGGCTTCACCCCTTTGGTGGAGTTCGGCGAGGAGGGATACATTAATGACTCGACAATCTTTTATAAAGTTGCCAAATGGTTGTCATCAAAAGGCGGCATTGTTTATCCTGCTGCTTCGCAACGTCAATATAAAATGAGCTGGCGGCCGTCGTTAATTGAACCGGAATATATTGCTTTCCCTAAAGGAAAGGCGATGAAAGCATTATGGTCAACATTGCGAACGACTAATAGTATTTAAGTTATAAAATGATGGATTTATTGTCATATCCCGCTTAGTCAAAAGACTGGGCGGGATATTAAATACCTGAAAAACTATATTGACTCAAACAAACGCTGATGAAGCGTTTGAACAATTTGTTCTGCGTCTTTGCCTTGAACAAGTAAGCACAAGTTATGGCTGCTAGCGCCATGACTGATCATACGGAGATTGAATCTTTCCAGCACACTAAAAACCTTTTTTCCTAATCCACTGGTTTGAGAAAGCTGATTACCAATAATTGCCACCAGCGCCAGATTTTCTTCCACTTCAACCCGGCATAGCGTCGAAAGCTCCGTCATAAGCGCATTGGTCAGCAGGCTGCCATTTGTGCTAGTAGAGCCAGTGGTGTCGAGTGTTAATGCCACATTGACTTCAGAAGTGGTGATCAAATCTACTGAGATATTATGACGTGACAGAATGGTAAATATTTCAGCCAAAAATCCCTGTGCGTGCAGCATTTTCAGGCTATGTAGTGTCAGCAACGTCTGTTTCTGTCGCAGGGTGATAGCGCGGAACTGTGGTGCGGCTTCTGTGGTATCACAGACCAGCGTACCGCCAGCCTGTGGGTTTTTACTAGAACCGACAAATACTGGAATGCCACAGCGAATAGCGGGAAACAGCGTTGCTGGATGTAGGATTTTGGCGCCAAATGTTGCCATCTCCGCCGCTTCATCAAAGGCAATCTTATCGATTCGTTGGGCGGCTGGAACGACTCGCGGGTCAGTGGTGTAAATGCCCGGGACATCTGTCCAGATATCAACGCGTTTTAGGCCAAGGGCTTCTCCCAAGAGTGCAGCTGTATAATCGCTGCCGCCACGCCCCAGTGTAGTGGTGCGACCGCGCTCTTCACGACCAATAAAACCTTGGGTGACGACCAAGGTATTTTTCAGCTGTGGTAAGAGATGTTCTGTCGCCAACGATTGAAGTTGTTCACGATTTGGTTCTGCACGACCAAAATGATCGTCGGTATACATCACTTTACGTATATCGAACCATTCGGCATCTTTACCGCGCTGGCGAAGCAATTCGGTAAATAATCGTGTGGACATCAGTTCACCGTGGCTGACTAATTCATCTGTCAGAGCCGCAGAGGTTGCCAGAGATGCGGTTTCAGCAAGGGTTTTAATGTTTTCCAGTAGACGATTAATCTCTTGACGAATCGTATCGGATTCATGCAAGCGATCAATAATTGCGTATTGAATGGTGTGGATCTGTTTCAAGTAGTCAGCCCGCTTATCTGCATCGCAACCTTCCGCTAATGCAACTAATAAGTTGGTTATACCGGCAGAAGCAGACAGTACAACCACACGTACTGCTTTATTTGCCAGTACGATATCTGCACTGTTATTCATGGCATCGAAATTTGCCACGCTGGTACCACCAAATTTTGCGACTACATGCCCGCCAATTTCTGGGCATTGGAATGAAACAGCACTCATTGCGATAACCTTCTGTTAACTGGATAGTCTTTTTAGAAATATCGGGTTAACCGGTTTGAGTCAACGGAGTGAAGAGCTGCATCAATATCTTTCATGACGCCATAAGAATCATAAAAAAAATTGAGGATAGTAGAGAGAGGCAATTATTTTTTATACACCTCAGCAAATAGAACTAGAAAAACCTAATCGTTTTGACCAATATCAGCGATTAAAGGAAAAGAGGCTTGAATCATAGAATTACAGGTTACAATCTTTCTTTACTCCCAATTAATTACAGTCAGTTGATAGAGAGCATAGCTATGAAAAATATCAATCCTAGTCAAACCTCAGCTTGGAAAGCGTTAGAACGGCATTTTGCGCAGATAAAGGATATTCACATACGTGAGTTGTTTGAACAGGAGCCAAATCGTTTTGCTAAGTTCTCCGCGACATTCGATGACCAGATTTTGGTGGATTTTTCAAAAAATCGCATTACAACTGAGACATTAGAAAAGTTACAGGCACTTGCTAAAGAGACGGATGTTGCCGGGGCTATTCGCAGTATGTTTTCGGGTGAGAAAATTAACTGTACTGAAAATCGTGCTGTCCTGCATATTGCTCTACGTAATCGCAGCAACGCCCCAATTAGGGTTGACGGGGAAGATGTTATGCCGCAGGTCAACGCTGTGTTGGCAAAAATGAAAGATTTCAGTGAACGCGTGATTAATGGCGAGTGGAAAGGTTATACCGGTAAGGTGATGACTGATGTTGTGAATATCGGTATCGGTGGTTCAGATCTTGGCCCTTATATGGTGACGGAAGCGCTGAAACCTTATAAGAATCACCTGAATATGCATTTTGTTTCTAATGTTGATGGAACCCATATTGCGGAAACCTTGAAAGCACTTAACCCGGAAACGACGCTGTTTCTCATTGCTTCCAAAACGTTCACTACCCAGGAAACGATGACTAATGCTCATTCTGCTCGTGACTGGTTCCTAGAAAGCGCGGGTGATGAAGGGCATATTGCAAAGCATTTTGCGGCGCTTTCCACCAATGAACAGGAAGTTAAGCAATTTGGTATCGATACCCAAAATATGTTTGAGTTTTGGGATTGGGTTGGCGGCCGTTATTCGTTGTGGTCAGCAATTGGTTTGTCTATTGCGCTCTCTGTTGGGTTTGAAAATTTTGAACAATTGCTCAGTGGGGCGCATGCAATGGATCAGCATGTTGCCAATACTCCATTTGAGCAGAATATTCCTGTATTGCTGGCGTTAATTGGTATTTGGTACAACAATTTCTTTGGCGCAGAAACTGAAGCGATTCTGCCATACGATCAGTACATGCATCGCTTTGCTGCCTATTTTCAGCAAGGCAATATGGAATCCAATGGTAAATATATTGATCGCAATGGTCATCCAGTAGATTACCAAACTGGCCCAATTATCTGGGGAGAACCTGGAACCAATGGTCAGCATGCGTTTTATCAGCTTATTCATCAGGGAACTAAATTGATCCCCTGTGATTTTATTGCGCCAGCCATCAGCCATAATCCATTGAGTGACCATCACAACAAATTATTATCCAATTTCTTTGCCCAGACAGAAGCATTAGCCTTTGGTAAATCCCGTGAGCAGGTGGATGCTGAATTTATCGTCAGCGGTAAAACTGCGGTTGAAGTTGAACATGTTGCGCCATTTAAAGTGTTTGAAGGAAATCGCCCGACTAATTCTATTCTGTTACGTGAAATTACCCCATTTAGCTTGGGGGCGTTGATTGCCATGTATGAACATAAAATATTTGTGCAAGGGGCGATTCTCAACATCTTTACTTTTGATCAATGGGGAGTTGAATTAGGTAAGCAATTGGCTAACCGTATTTTGCCAGAACTTAAGGGTGATAATAGGGTTGTCAGCCACGATAGTTCGACAAATGGGTTGATTAACCGTTTTAAAGCATGGCGTTAATCGCTTATTCTGAATTGGACATTTAATTGATATGAGCGAATTATGTTTATCATGGTTCGCTCATATTTGGTAAACGTTATTTATAGAATCCGTTATAACTTTTTATTCTTCCTACCTATAACGTGGTATGCTCGGTGGCTATTAATTGTGCCCTCGGATAGAAGAAATTTGTCTAATGGAAAATCACATGTTAGCTGACTCAATATTAACAACGGCGCCAATTCATTGGCTTTCGGTGGATTCACTTACTCTACCTGATGAGATTTCAGATTGGTTGATGGAATTAGGCTCTATGACCCGCCGTTTTGAGCAATACTGCAATTGTGTTCGTATCATACCATTCAGAGAATGTTTTATTACCGCAGAACAACTTTCTGACGAAAGTGAGCATTTGCTAACTAGCCAAAGATATTGGCTGCGTGAGATCGTACTGTGCGGTGATAATATTCCCTGGCTATTGGGGCGGACGTTAATCCCTGAATCAACATTGACCGGCCCTGATGAAAGTTTGGTTGATTTAGGAACAGTCCCACTGGGGCGCTATCTTTTTAGTGGTAATAAATTAACGCGCGACTATATTCATGTGGGGCAGCAGGGGAACCGTTGGGCGAGACGATCATTGCTGAGGTTATCAGGCAAACCGTTATTGTTGACGGAAGTCTTTTTACCTGAGTCACCTGTATACAAAAGTAAAATTTAAAAGGGGGAAACAGAAGTGGCGGGAAGTATGGCGCAAAGTAAATGGCTGGCCTATTGCCGTTTAGTGCGTATTAATAAACCTATAGGTGCATTATTGTTGTTGTGGCCGACTTTCTGGGCTTTATGGATGGCCGGTAAAGGCATTCCGAATATGCACATATTATTAGTCTTTACTGCGGGTGTGTTTCTGATGCGTGCAGCAGGATGTGCAATCAATGATTTTGCTGACAGAAAATTTGATGGTTGTGTTGAACGTACAAAAACACGTCCCCTGCCGAGCGGCGCTATTAGTGAGAAAGAGAGCAAGATCCTGTTTGTCGTATTGGCGCTGATTTCTTTCGGACTGGTTTTAACCCTGAATAAAATGGCGATCGGGTTGTCAGTCGTTGGCTTGGCTCTGGCTTGGCTTTACCCCTTTGTTAAACGGTTTAGTCATCTTCCTCAGTTTGTACTGGGGGCAGCTTACGGTTGGGCTATTCCTATGGGATTTGCTGCGGTTAGTGAATCCTTACCACTAGAGTGTTGGCTGTTATTCTTGGCTAATATCTTCTGGTCGGTTATTTACGATACGCAGTATGCGATGGTTGATCGAAATGATGATTTAAAAATTGGCGTTAAGTCCACCGCTATCCTGTTTGGTCGTTTCGATAAATTGATTATAGGATTATTGCAACTCGCTATGTTACTGGTGCTGGTGCTGGTGGGTTATATGATAAATCTGGGCGGTATCTACTATTGGTCGCTGTTGCTTGCGGGCACGTTATTTATTTATCAGCAGAAACTGATTGCCAGTCGGGAAAGAGAACTTTGTTTCCAGGCATTCCTCAATAATAATTACGTTGGTCTGGTGCTATTCCTTGGCATCTTTTTCAGCTATGTCTGAAATATCTGGTGATAATGTGAATAACCATTATCACCAGTATTTAAGAAGATTATCTTTCCTTGGTACTACTCTCTTCGGTATCGTTATGCTCTGGCGGCAAACTGACACTCTCGATAGTAAGACGAATCTCAGGTGACATCAATTCACCTAATACCTGATACAGCTCCTGAGTATTTGCTGTAATCGCATTACCACTGTCACTGATATAACCTTCTTCACGCAGTGTATTTACCGACGTAGTAAATACTGCCTTATCAAAGAATTCAGGCGCGTTGATGCCATGCAATACCGACAGACGTTGCGCTAACATCCGACTCTCTTTTTCCAGCACTCCCCGGCTGATTACTGGGTTGGCGTTCAGTAAAGAGAGGGTGATGGCATAACGTTGCAGTGTTTCACGGATGCCGGCTGCCAGCAATTGCAGGGGGCGGATACGTGCTGGATTAAGCACCAGCATGCCATGCTCCTTGTTGCAGATAAGGCACTGGCGGGTCAGTTCGTTGATCAGCGTATTAACCACTTCTGGCAGCTCTGTTTTGCTATAACGCATAAACAGTTCGGCTTTAAGAAGTGGATAAATGATGGCGACTTGGTTTAATAACGCTTCGCGGCTGATGCGGCGATGATGAATAACGATGCAGGCAATCAGTGATGGCAATACTAATAGATGTTGAATATTGTTGCGGTAGTAGGTCATCAGAACTGCACGTTCACGTGGCAGAATGATAATGTCACCCATGCTGTCTTTGTCTACTTCGAACTTATCCATTTGCAGAGCGTGTTCTAACAACTCCTCTGCGGTTTTCTTTGGTACAGTAACATCGGCAGCGTAGGGCGCATTGTGCATGAGCTGTATATAACAATCCAGTTGCTCAAGCAGTTGCTCACGAGTTAGTGCCCGCTGACGCGACGAAAGCAGGGCAGTTGAACACAAGTTGATCGCGTTAGCCGCCGCAGTATTGTTGATGTTTACCATAACTTTTTCAGACAGTTGACTGACTGTCGGATTGAACCATTCGGGGCGATGGAATTCTATTGGATCAATAGAATCGCGCCAGCTAGGAACATGATTGTTAAGGTATTGGATCAACGGGATGGGTTCGCCAAAGTTAACGTAGCCTTGCCCCAGATTACGAAGTTTACGCAAACCGCGTATCATCTGGAAAAGGCCCTCTTTCTCTTTGGTTGCGCCACGCAGCTCTTTGGCATAGGTGGCAACTTCCATCACATGTTCGTAGCCGATATAAATTGGAATAATGGTAATTGGACGTGATTCGCCTCTCAACAGCGCCTGTAACGTCATGGACAGCGTACCCGTTTTGGGATCGAGTAAACGACCTGTCCTGGAGCGACCACCTTCCATAAAGTACTCAACAGAATAACCTCGGGCAAACAACTCACCTAGATATTCCCGGAATATCGTGGCGTAGAGTTTATTACCCTTGAACGTGCGGCGGATGAAAAATGCGCCAAGGCGGCGGAATATTGGCCCTGCCGGCCAAAAATTCAGGTTGATGCCAGCGGCGATATGGGGCGGTACCAAGCCTTGATGATAGAGCACGTAGGAGAGCAGCAAATAATCCATGTGGCTACGGTGGCAGGGCGCATAAACCAGTTCATGGCCATCCTGCGCCAGACGGCGGATACGTTCAGCATTGTGAACATTGATCCCTTGATACAAGCGGTTCCAGGTCCAGCCTAGTACACGGCCTGACAGCCGTACCGTTTCATAAGAGAAATTCGCAGCAATCTCTTCCATCATGTTAATGGCATTCTGCCGGGCTTTCTCATGTGAGATTTTCTTGGTGCGGGCCTCATCAGAGACCGCTTTTTCCATCGCTTTCGATGCCAGTAACTTGTTGAACAGCTCCTGACGAACCGGCAGGCGCGGCCCAACGGCTGCCAGGCGTTGGCGCGAGTAGTGCATTCGCGCCACACGAGCCAGCTTGTGGGCAATAGTCTTGTCAGTGCCATGCTCAGTTGCCATATAGCGTAGAGATACTGTGTTTGAAAAGCGCACAAAACTATCTCGGCCTAGCCAGAGAATGGCAAAGAATTTTTGGATACCATTGAGTAGCCGCAAATATGGAGCGCTCTGCCCTTCGCGTCCGGGGGAACGACCGAACATGACAGAAACCGGCAGCATTTGAATATCCAAATTTGGATTATTGCGATGTAGATCCAGATAAGCATGGAAAATTTTTACCGATTCCTGCTTTGGCGCACAATAGCGGAATACACGTGGGCCATTATCGATAAATACATAGCTGGGAAGTTCAGTGTCACCGATCTCCAGTGAATTTAACGGGTCCGGTAGATCCTGCTCAAGACATTGCTGACGTAATGCCAGTAAATCTGCTTTGGAGTGATACGGCAGCACGTATAGAATCGGGCGTGTCGTATCGAGCCGCAATTCAGTAATAGGATCTGTGGGGATAAGTTTGCTCTTTACCAGTATTTTTAGTGGTAAATTCAATAATTTATAATATATTTTACGCCAACTTGACATAAATATCTTGAAGCCTCTTAGTTAGCAACACGTTGCCAGCATACCAGAAACAGGGGTTGAGATCTGTTGTGTTAAGACAATAATAAAAGGGGAAAGTGTCAAATAACCTCATATTTGGTGTGAATAATTTATGGCGAATCAATCCAAGGGCTTGACCCGTATCATTAAAGCAATCGTATATTCGGTGAAGGGCATTAGGGCAGCATGGAAAAATGAAGCAGCTTTCCGTCAGGAAATAGTTTTAGCGATGTTGGCTATGATGGTTGCATTTTATCTGGATATCGACGCAATCGAACGCGTTTTACTGATTGGTTCAGTGATGCTGGTGCTGATTGTGGAAATCCTGAATAGTGCTATTGAAGCAGTGGTTGACCGTATTGGCAGTGAGTTCCATGAACTGTCCGGCCGCGCGAAAGATATGGGATCGGCGGCTGTCTTTCTAACGATGATTCTGTCATTAATTGTCTGGGGGACCATCCTTTGGCGCTATTTTATGGCCTGATTTAGTTTAATAGTTAGGTATTATATTATAATTGGCTAATTTTCTACCCTGGCAGGTTCCCAATCGTTATTTAGCTGTATATACTCACATATTGACTGTATAAACAAACAGGGGACGAAATGAAAGCACTTACCGCAAGGCAGCAGCAAGTTTATGACTTGGTGCGTGACCATATTTCGCAAACGGGGATGCCGCCAACGCGTGCTGAAATTGCAGCACGTCTTGGCTTTCGTTCACCTAACGCGGCTGAAGAGCATTTGAAAGCATTGGCTCGTAAAGGGGTGATAGAGATTGTCGCAGGGGCATCTAGAGGTATCCGTTTATTGTTTGAAGAATCTGGTTTACCGTTAATTGGCCGTGTAGCCGCAGGTGAACCACTGTTGGCACAGGAGCATATCGAAAGTCATTATCAGGTTGATCCTGCACTGTTTAAGCCAAGTGCGGATTTCCTGTTGCGGGTCAGCGGCATGTCTATGAAAGACGTTGGGATTATGGATGGCGATCTGTTGGCCGTGCATAAAACCCAAGATGTGCATAATGGGCAGATTATTGTTGCCCGCATTGAAGATGAAGTGACGGTAAAACGTTTTAAACAGACTGGAAATAGAGTTGAATTGTTGGCAGAAAACCCCGAATTTAAGCCAATTGTGGTGGATTTGCGTGAACAGAGTTTGACAATTGAAGGATTGGCGGTTGGGGTGATTCGTAACGGCAACTGGTCTTGATAATAAAATATCAAATTGTTGTTTTTGAGATTATTAAAGAATTGCAATATTCCGGCAGAATCATGTTATACCCAATGGATTTCAAGATGCATCGCGACGGCAAGGGAGCGAATCCCCGGGAGCATAGCTAACTATGTGACCGGGGTGAGTGAGTGCAGCCAACAAAGAAGCAACTTGAAAGATAACGGGTATATTGAATTTATCGTTGTGATTATGATTATCTTAAACGTGATTCTGCGGTTGTTTATTTCAGTCTGGCTCTGTACCAAAGGTAAGTATTTACTGACTATCTACTTCTTTTTTACTTCAATGCTGTGGTCATGCTGGCATTCACCTCGTTTAGTACAGGATTCGATCTCTTCACAGGGTGAGCATAAGCCATGCGCCTCGATGACGGTATGGCGTAAACTGAACCCGGCTGTTTTTGCTAACTGTTGGATGGCGGATTCAACGGTTCCGCCATCTCGTTCTGTAACAGAACCACAACGGTCACAAATAAACATCGCGGAGGTGTGACTTGGTTGTTCAATATGGTGACATAGGACATAACTGTTGGTGGATTCTATTTTATGAATAAACCCCTGTTCCAACAGAAATTCCAGTGCCCGGTATACGGTAGGTGGTTTGGCCTGCGGTTCTGCTTCCCGTAGCAAATCCAGTAAATCATAAGCACTGATTGCCCCTGGCTGCGCTGAAATTAGACGCAAAACCTCAAGCCGCTGCGGAGTAAAGCGAACTCCACGAGCCTGGCAAATAACTTCGGCCTGTTCCAGTAACTTTTTTTGATTAATCAATTTCATTGCGCCCCTTACAACCAGTACGATAATAATATTGTGATGTTATCATGTTTCTTCAATAGAAAATATTATCCAGTAAAGTTCATTGTGATTGTCCCCTGATGGAGTTAATTTGGTTAAATTGGTACTCAATAGAAAAAATAATGTTTTCTTGAAGTTTATGATAATACAGACAAGAATTATCGTATATGACAGATAATTTTCGGAAAGGAAGCATTTGTGATGAAAGAGCTTTTACAAAATCAGCCTCATTATAGACAGTTCCCTGTCAAAGGCTATCAGGTAATGAAGCATATTATCTGTGAAAAAAGAAAGTTACCTTTTCTAAGAGCATTATATGCGTTGATTAATATTTTATTTGTAATTGCGGTATGTATGGGTATTGTATTATCTGTAGCAATTGTTTTATTTATAATAGGTAATGTATCTGTCCCTGATACCGACTATTTACTTCTGGCACAAGTAGGAGGTGTAGCATTATTGGGTGTAATGTTACTCTCTGTTATTATTTATCGCATTGTTAAGCGTCCTGAATGGGAGCAACGGCGTTATTATCAACAAGCAGGTTTATCTCTTTTACCAGAAGAGAAGCGCCAGGCATTACGGTTAAATATTGTTAGTGACTATTGGCTAGGTTTTTGGAGTGAAACTCTAGAGCATTATCCTTTACAGTCACGAGTTGCCCATGATAACTATCGTTACTGCCTGCTCCCATTATCTCTGACCCAGGAACATCAATCCCAATTATATAGCGACTGGGGAATTATTGATGAAGACGGGTATATGAAAATGCTAACGGGTTTGTGGGAGGGGGTACATTCAAAACATTTTGCTATTGATGTTGCTCTTAGTGATGGGAAAATGTTTAAAGTACTTGCTAAATTAGTTGAAGTAACGCCTGACTATATTTATAAATGCTCCAAACCTATTAATAGACGCCCTCCTGCATTAGTGTGGGGGTTTGATTTGTGGCTTGCAATTGTTTTAAGTCGTAACTGTTTTTGTGCTGGTTATATTAGTGAAGAAATGGCATGGAAAAATATGCTGAAAACTGCGGATTATGTTTATGAAATCTTCGGTAATTTTGATGAATTTTATACAAATTTTCGGCTAGGAAATGCTTATTGGAGTAATGATTTTAACCGATCTAAAGAACGGCTGGAACAATTTAATTATTATAAGTCACATTGTGACTGGCCAATTGCTAGTTTACCGTGGCCTGAACCAAAAGGCGTTATTATGGAAAGGCAGATGATGACAGGTTTTTCTGCATTAGTAGAAGATGTTGTACGTAGTAACATGGAAGAACAACAAAGTTATGAATTTGATATTACTGAGCTGTCAGCGTCTCGTATACTTCATTAATATTTACATGAAATGTTTCCCCTTGAAGAACATTTCAAGGGGAAATAAGTAATTAATATAGAAAATAGTGGCTTAATTATTTTTTTGTGGTTTCAACTTGAATGTAAAGTTCGACTTGTTTGCTGATATTGTCTGTCACTACGAAATTCATTCCCCATTGAAGATGGTCTATTGGAGTTTGTAAATCTCTACCACAAGTTTCTGCTTTCAATATTCGGATTTATTAAAAAGTAACATAATTTACCCCGTTTCCTGAAATCACCTGTTTCAAATGAAACGGGGCCAATATTTACTTTATTAGTTAATGGGTTAAATCAAACTAATAAATTTTCTCTCTATATCTTTAATGGCCGCACATCCTGCCAGCTTCATGCTAAGTTTCAACTCATCCTTTAGTAGGTTTAAAATGGAAGTTACGCCTGGCGCTCCGCCCAATGCCAGCGCATACAAAATGGGCCTACCGATAGCGACAGCTTTGGCGCCTAATGCGAGCGCTTTAAACACATGGGTACCGCGGCGGATGCCTCCATCCAGATAGACTGGAATTTTAGATCCAACAGCTTCAACAATGTGCGGTAATGAAGCGATTGCTGCCGGTACAGTATCTAATTGACGGCCGCCGTGATTTGAAACTTGAATCGCTGCGGCGCCGTGTTCAACACATTCTTTAGCATTTTCGGCGGATTGAATACCTTTTACGATGATTGGAAGACCTGATTCTTTGGCGAGGAACTCAAGGTCATTAAAATCAAGATCCCGTTTAAATAGCGCTGTAATCTCTGATAAGCTTGCTCCTGCGGGAACGCCTGGAATATTAGGAAATGGTAATGAATGTGGGAAAACAAATTTATTACGTTTATCGGTTTCTCTATTACCACTCCACTCTAAATCGACCGTAAAGACGATTGCGGTTGCTCCCATCGCTTTGGCTCGGCGTATCATTTCGCGGTTAATGCCCATATCCTTGGTAAAATAAATTTGGAACCATTTAGGTCCATTACTCACTTTTGCTATCTCTTCAAGAGGTGAATTAGCTAGAGTTTGTGCGGTAAACAGTGTGCCGGCAGCGGCAGCGCCTCTTGCTGTTCCCAATTCAGCAGTGGTATGAGATAGCCCATGTGCTGCCATCGGGGGAATGAAAATAGGCATATCTACTTTACTGCCGAGCAATTCAGTTGTTGTGTCAGGCTCTTTTACTCCTGCGAGATAGCGAGGAATAATTTGGAAATCGTCAAACGCTCTGGTGTTTTCACGTAAAGTCCATTCATCGCCTGAGCCGCCGCTGATATAGCCGAATTGGGGGGCAGGAATCAATTTACGTGCTTCTTTTTCCAGGTCGTAAAGATTAATAATATCAAGGGATTTTTCTGCACTATTTGTTTTGTAGGCTCCTGTCAGTTTTATGTTAGCAGTTGCGGCGTTGGCTGAGGATACAGCGGATAGCGTACCGGCAGCAGCAAGACTTAATCCTCCAACTATGACGTCTCTTCTTGATGGCATATAATTTTCCCTTACTTAGTAGGTTTAATAAGTATTGACAATAGAACTTGTCCACATATTAAGAATAGACCTATTCTGGATAATTCAAGCTAATAAATCTTTAAGAATGTTTTTATAAGCTGGCAAAGCCTATTGGAACTGGCGATTCTTTGTTGTGAGAGGAACATCACAAAATTCAGATTAAAGTATGTTAGCTTATTTTATTTGCTTACCTGAGTTTTTGGGGAACAGTTCAAACAGAGGGGCTTTGGATGTTGAATGTAAATGAGAAAATTGGCTATAAATTTGGTTTAAAATATTGAATTATTATCTGCATCAATTATAAAAAAATAGTTAATTTTACTAAGTTATAAAAATATTTCATCATTCCTTATCAGAAAAAGGCTATTATTGAAATGCGATCTAAAATTATATGCGATGATCAGGTGGATATTTTAATTTTCATTAACTCAAAGTCTTATTTAATGAAAGCATAAGTTTTTTCTTTAAGGAGAACTCATGAGTAATAAGAATGATTTTAAAGCCTTTTCTATTAGCCCGGATGCTAATATTGTTTCTCAGGAAGAATATGAAGAAAGTCAGGAATTGAATATGGGAATTTCTCCCAATGTTATTTCCATTGATTTATTAAATAAGGTCCTGCGTCAGTCGTCAACTATATCATCGGTGGTAGCTAATTTTATCGCTACACAATGTAGTGATGATGTTTTGGATGATGGCGATATAGACAAGCTCACTACCCAATTAAATACCGCTTTAGAGAAAAAAGCTTTAATAGAAATTCCAAGTGCTTCATTAACACAAAAAGGTGTTATTCAACTTACAGATGTACTTGGCGATAGCAATACGCTGGCAGTTACGCAAAAGCTTGTCCAGGAAATAATAACTTCGTTAAATGAGAATATTAATGGCAGAGTGCCCAACATCCGGCAAGTGAATGGTAAGGAATTATCTGAGAATATTGATCTGGATGCCGTGGATATTGGGGTATACACAAAAGAAGAAGTAGATAACCAAGTTAATGCTAAAGGTAATAAGAATTCTGCCAGTAAAGCGATTAATGGTTGGTGGAAATGTGGAGATACCGGCGTTATCTACCAATGGGGGCGTACTAAGGTCATTGATGCTGGCCGTATAGAGCGTATTCAATTGCCGATTAGTTTTTCCAATACCCATTATGCCGTCAATATTAATTCTATTCAAAGTAAAATGGGTTTTATGGGGGCATCTGTTGGCTATGTAAATGTAATTGATCATTCATCTTTCGATTTATTAAATTCTTGGGTAAATGCCAAATGGGATAGCCCATTCTTTTGGATAGCGATAGGATATTAATTATGTATTATTACAGTGCAAAAACGAATGCTTTCTACCCGGTAGAATTGAAACAAAATTATATTACTGCTGGTTCATTGCCGGATGATATTATAGAAGTCGGTAATGATATTTATCAGGAATATGCTGCTAATCATGCGCCAGAAGGAAAACATCGTGTAGCCAATAAAAAAGGTTTGCCGGAGTGGGCAGATATTCCCCCGCCAACGGAAGATGCATTACGGCAATATGCTGAATTCCAAAAACAACAACTCATTGCTGAGGCAACAAATCAAATTGCACCACTGCAAGATGCTGTTGATTTAGGTATTGCGATTGAGGAAGAGAAAATGGCTTTATTGGCATGGAAAGAATACAGGGTAAAACTTAATCGGATAGATGTTTCACAGGCAATGGATATTGATTGGCCTGAAAAACCAGAGAGATAAATAGACGCAACTTCTTTAATTCACCCCAAAAATTGATCTGTTTGATTTTTGGGGAAATATCAGGCTTTAAACTTAAATCTTAATTGTTGATTATCTACTGTAAACTAATTTTTTCATTGTTTTTTATTTTTATAGTGATTATTTCTCAATTGATTAAGTTATTATTATATGATTTATAACTTGACTTTAGCGGATGTGATTGATAATTTTATTTAATTATTTTTATTTCGTGTGGAATTATACTCTATATAAATTAATGGAGAAAGATAATGATAGACTTTAAAGGATTAGGTCATATTAATATTGTTGTAGATGATATGATGGCGGCAATAGATTTTTATAAAAATCTATTTGGGGCAATACCTAGGCAATTCTTTCCTCATTTCAAAAATAAGGGTTTTGCAAAATCAGCAGGTTTTATTGATAACCCTGAACAGGTAGATGTATCAATAGCATTTCTGGAAATTCCTGGTGCTGGGGTTTTTATTGAATTAATGGAATATCATAATCCAACTGGAACAAAAAGGATTGAAATAAAAGAAGTTAATGATATTGGAGGTATTGGGCATATTTGTCTTAGAGTAAAAAATATAGATAGTGTATTTGAGCATATAAAAAACTCGCCTGATGTCAGATTAATAAATTCATCGCCATTATATAAGCCATACAAAATAGATGAAATCACCCGTGATGAATTTATCTTCTTTAACGAAGAGGATGAAAAAAACGCTGTTTTAAAACAAGAAACGTGTGAGATTATAGGTAAGATCAGATATTTTTATTTTATAGACAAATATAATATTCAATGGGAATTTGAAGAAGGGCATGATGATATTGGCACTGATTAGGTAGTACTTAATAATTATTTGCCGATCTACTGGCCAGAATCCAGAATAGAGGTTTCACAGTTTTGCGCTAGCCAAAGCTGTTGATAGGATTTAGGTTCAAGTTTTTTACAGCAGATAAAAAAATAGCCCAGAAGATTGGGCTATTGTGAAAGTTGTATTAAGAAAAAACGACTTTAAGGCTGGCTACCGGGTGTCCGGCGTGGTTTCCCGATCACAATCTGAACGTCACGCCCTAGTCGATTCAGGCAATCTAACATTTTTGCCTCGCTGATACCTCGGAATTGCCCACGTAGCATGTTAGATAAGCGGGGTTGAGTCATGCCTAACAATTGAGCGGCTTTTTCTTGTGTTAGGCGACGGCTTTTAATGATATTGCCGATAGTAGTAGCAAGTTGTGCTTTGACTTGCATTTCTTCGGCATCTTCCATACCGAGATCGATATAAATGTTACCGCTACTGACTTCGATATTGTGGTTCATATTATCTTCCTCTGGCATGGTCTTCTGCGATTTTCAATCGTTCGCGAATTTTATCCATATCTGGCTTAGGTGTTGCTATCTCTGTCGATGATTTTTTCTGAAATACATGTAGAACATAGATAGCAGTTCCAAATTTAACGGTATATACCTCCCGGTAAGTGTCGCCAATGTAGTCTTCTACGACTTCTAGTACACCAGCCCCACCAAATCCTTTCAATGGCTTGGCCTGAGAATGTTTTCCCCCAGTCTGTGCAACATGTAGGGCATAACCGAAAATGTCCTGAACATCAGGTGTCAGTCATCAGCTTGGTTTTTGCTGTCTGTATGGTCATGATTATATTCCTTTAGTCTGTTGTTTTATTGGAACAGGCAGTAATTCTGTTGTCTATACGCCCCCCCACTCTTTTATTTCTCTTTTAGAGTAATTTTTATTTTTTAAATATTATTTCTTTTATAATATAATTTCCTTAATGGAGGAAAATAAATGTATACTATACTTACTCATGAAGCCGCTGCTACTGAACTTGCCACATTGCCATCTCAGATACGTGGTAGGATGTTTAGGTTAATAGAACGTCTGGCAATTGAAGGCAATGCTCTCAGGATGCCACATAGCCGAGTTATCGGCGGTGGTATATTTGAACTAAGGGTAGGAGATAAAGACATTGCCCGGTCACTGTATGCGTTTGCGAGAGGTCAGAAGATCTATCTGCTACATGCATTCGTGAAGAAGACTGAGAAAACCCCGGCAGCAGCCATCAAGACAGCCCATATGAGGCTTAAGGAGTTCAAATGAAACCAGTATCACTGAACGAATTGAAGGAGTTGATGTTGAATGACGCGGAGTCTATCGCTGCGTATAAGGAAGCCGACAAGGAGTTGGAACTGATACAGATATTATTTGAGATGCGTGAACGTTCTGGCATGTCAAAGACTGAGCTGGCAGAGAAAATTGGTATCAAACCATCAGGTATCAATAGGCTTGAAAAAAATCCTCTTGGCGCAAGTATGAAGACTTTGGAACGTTATGCAGCAGCGTGTGGCGCGGTTATTAACTTCAACGTTCAATATCAGTAAAAGGAATGGGACTTTGGTCCCGTTTATCCTTTAAAGCCGAAATAATTATATTAAAGTAGTAAACGTACTCCGCGCTTTCCCCAAAATATTCCTGATAGCAACCTGTACGGTTCTACATTAAATCACCTGCAATATTTCTTTATGTCAATTGTCAACGATACCTGATAGCGCCATCAGTACGGAGACGTTTCTCTATGCTATAGTAGGCCATAATTTAATATTATTCTCCGCGTTAGCTCCCCTATTTATGGGGTACTGAGAATGTCAAAATAATCTAAAAAGTATAGCGATGCACCAAAGTAAAGAAATTGAAAAAACTTTTAAATTCAATGAAAAAGATAAAGAAACGGTTAAATATAGCCTTAACCGTTTCTCCGTCGCCCCGATGCTCGATTGGACAGATCGTCACTGCCGTTATTTCCATCGTTTATTAAGTCAGCAAACGCTGTTATATACCGAAATGGTGACAACCGGGGCGATTATTCATGGTAAAGGCGATTATCTGGCATATAGCGAAGAAGAACATCCGATAGCATTACAACTGGGCGGCAGTGATCCGCAAGCGTTGGCGCATTGTGCGAAGATTGCTCAGGAGCGGGGCTATGATGAAATTAACCTAAATGTCGGTTGTCCTTCTGACCGGGTACAAAATGGTCGTTTTGGCGCTTGCTTGATGGGAGAAGCGGAACTGGTCGCTGATTGCGTCAAAGCCATGCAGGATGTGGTTAATGTGCCGGTGACAGTTAAAACCCGTATCGGTATTGATGAACAAGACAGTTACCAATTCCTGTGTGATTTTATTGATACCGTTGTGCGACGTAGTGGTTGCAATATATTTACCATTCATGCTCGTAAAGCGTGGCTTTCTGGTTTAAGTCCAAAAGAAAACCGTGAGATTCCACCGCTGGATTACCCACGAGTTTATCAATTGAAAAAAGATTTCCCTCAATTGACGATTGCTATTAATGGCGGTGTTAAATCGTTGGAAGAAGCGAAACAGCATCTACAACATGTAGATGGAATTATGATTGGGCGTGAGGCTTATCAAAACCCGTCTATTCTGGCACAGGTTGATCATGAATTATTTGATGCTTCAATGCCGGTGGTTGATACCGTTGCCGTGGTCAAAGCGCTTTATCCTTATATAGAGCAAGAACTATCAAAAGGAACATATCTGGGTCATATTACCCGCCATATTTTAGGTATTTTTCAGGGGATTCCGGGGGCGCGTCAGTGGCGTCGTCATCTTAGCGAGAATGCACACAAATCGGGTGCTGATATTTCTGTTGTGGAACAGGCGTTAGCTATGGTGACTGAGCGGATGTAATATCCGCTCGTTTTACCTTTGAAAGCACAGCCTATATGAGACTTAAGCACTAAAATATTTATGGATATTGCGTGATCTTTTGCTGTGCTTTTATCTATTTTTCTTGGTTATCTTCCTATTATCAGACAAAAACAGATATCCATATATTTTTGCGAAATATTGTGATGCTGTTCGAATAAATTAATTCTGTCATATTAGATGCTTGGGTAACTGCTTTTGGCAATAATATCCCAGTCTATGTGATTCTTGATGATAGTAAATACATAGCAACTAGTTTGTTAGGTATTATTCAACACCGAAAGCTCGAACATTATATCCAGAATTTCATACACGCCTTTTTCCTGACTCTCGGCTTTTTACTGAGTCACCTGATATTATTCAGGATGTTTCACACACTAATAGTATTCATAAAATATATATATGTGCAATGAAATACGTCCTTCATATGAAGAGAGGGGATATCATTGTTATATATAGAACGTCTGATGGACAAGGACCTGCGCGATATATACCCGTTATCTTTCAAGTTGCCTCTTTGTTGGCTGCACTCACTCACCCCGGTCGCATAGTTATCTATGCTCCCGGGGATTCGCTCCCTTGCCGCCGCGATGCATCTTGAAATCCATAGGGTATAGATCTGTGATTAGTTCACTTTGCGTTGTTGAAGAAGTTAGAGTTATTGATGAGTTTCCAACGTTAGAAAGTTATATTGATTATTGTAGTAAGTTTAGTGTCTTTAGTGAAAGCGAATTAATTGAAAAATATAAAAGAAGGAAATACCCATATATAGTAAGATTTACTTATAATGTGGCTTTACCTAAAAGGATTATTCGTGATAGACTCATTAATGAAGTTGGTTTAAATAATGATGATTATTGGGGAATAATGAAATTAACTGATGATCAATTTAATAATATTATCAAACTGAGTGAAGTTAATGAAAGTTTTATTATCAATTAAACCAGAATATGTTGATAAAATACTTGATGGTTCAAAGAAATTTGAATTTAGGAAAATTGCTTTTAAAAATAATCAAGTTCAATCCGTTGTTATATATGCAACTATGCCGATCGGAATGGTTGTTGGTGAGTTTGAAATTGAAGATATTATTTCTGATGCTCCTTCTGTTGTATGGGAAATGACTCATCAATTTGCGGGCACAACAAAGGATTTTTTTGATAGTTATTTTGAAGGAAGAGAAAAGGCTGTTGCAATTAGTATTGGTAATGTTAAAAAATACGATAAACCTCTGCCTTTAAATATGCTTGGTCAGGGGATAACAGCGCCTCAATCTTATCGTTACTTACCTGTTTGAGGTGTGATACCCCTACCAGGAGGGGTATTGTTTTGTTTTATCTTTCATATATTCAGCCAGCATTGCCTTCCTCTCATAAGGTTATTCGTGCAGGCAATTGCGGCATAATGAGGAATTAGACTTGTTGATTTGGTTAATAACCCGCTCATTTTACCGCTAAGGGAGCAGTAAACTTGATCCTTGCGTTGCTCGACTTTCTAGAATCTGATGTGCCTTTGTTGCCTCACTTAACGGGAACTTCTGATTTTCTGGTACATCCACATTAATTTTGCCGCTGGCAATCAGATCAAACAATTCTTTGCTCGCCTCATCCAATTCTTCGCGCGTTGAAATATAGCCGGCGATAGAAGGGCGGGTAACAAACAGTGAGCCTTTCTGATTTAAAATCCCCAAATCGACACCGGTAACTGGCCCGGATGCATTGCCAAAGCTAACCATCAACCCGTGGCGTTTCAAGCAATCCAGTGAATTCAGCCAGGTCGATTTACCAACAGAATCATAAACTACACTGACTTTTTCACCGTTGGTGATTTGATGAACCCGTTCGACAATATTTTCACGGTTATAGTTAATGACCTGCCATGCACCGGCATCTTTAGCGCGTTGTGCTTTCTCATCAGAGCCGACTGTTCCGATCAGTTTTGCACCCAAAACTTTTGCCCATTGGCAGGCAATTAGCCCAACGCCGCCAGCGGCGGCATGAAACAAAAAGGGTTCGCCTGACTGGATTTTGTAGGTACGGCGTAGAAGATAGTAAACAGTCAGTCCTTTCAGAAAAGAAGCAGCGGCTTGTTCGAAGGAGATGGTATCTGGCAGAACAGCGACTTTGCTTTCCGCGACATTATGCACTTCACTGTAAGCGCCTAAAGTTGATTGCGCGTAAACTACACGATTACCCGCTTTTATGGTAGTGACAGCTGAACCCACTTTGGTCACTACGCCTGCGGCCTCAGTGCCCAGGCCGCTAGGTAATTGTGCCGGTGGGTATAGCCCGCTACGAATATAAGTGTCGATGTAATTAATTCCAATCGCTCTATTTTCTACTTGTACTTCATCGTCAGCAGGAGCTCTGGGGGTGAATTCACAATATTGGAGAACTTCAGGGCCGCCGGTTGCGGAAAATTCGATATGTTTTGCCATGACTCAACCTCATCAATATAAGGGGAATGTGTATGCGCGTAGTAGTTGAACTGATTGTAAACGGGCTTTAATGTGTCAGAAATAATTACAAACTATATGTAATTACTCAAGGCACTTCATAGCGTATACTCATGTGCTGTTGCAGATTTATCAGTAGATTATTGCGGGATTCATGGCGGGAAAAAAATCAACTCACAACAAAATGGCTGAACCGAAAGATCGCCAAATGGAAGGGCTGAAACTTCCGCCACACTCTTTGGAAGCAGAGCAGTCTGTGTTAGGCGGTTTAATGCTAGATAACGAACGTTGGGATAATGTTTCCGAACGTGTGACTAGCAATGATTTTTTCAGTCGTCCACATCGGCGCATTTTTGCTGAAATGCAGCGGTTGCTGGAGATGGGCAACCCTATCGACCTGATTACATTATCGGAATCCCTTGAGCAGAGTGGGGAACTGAATAATGTAGGCGGTTTTGCTTATCTGGCCGAATTATCCAAAAATACGCCAAGTGCGGCTAACATTAATGCTTATGCGGATATTGTCCGCGAACGCGCTGTTGTCCGCGAGATGATTGCTGTTGCAAATGAAATTGCAGATGCCGGTTATGATCCTCAAGGCAGGAGCAGCGAAGAATTATTGGATCTGGCCGAATCACGGGTGTTCCAGATCGCTGAAAATCGTGCCAGTAAAGATGAAGGGCCGAAAGGAATAGAACAGATCCTTGAAGAAACCGTCGAGCGGATTGAGCAACTTTATCAACGTCCTCACGATGGTGTAACCGGTGTTTCAACTGGTTATCAGGATCTGGATAAGAAAACCGCAGGCTTACAAAAATCAGACTTAATCATTGTGGCTGCGCGTCCTTCTATGGGTAAAACCACTTTCGCCATGAACCTGTGTGAAAACGCAGCCATGATGCAGGATAAGCCTGTTTTGATTTTCAGTCTTGAGATGCCCGGCAACCAGATCATGATGCGTATGCTGGCATCCCTTTCACGGGTGGATCAAACCCGTATCCGTACCGGTCAGCTTGATGATGAAGATTGGGCGCGGATCTCCAGTACAATGGGGATATTGCTGGAAAAACGCAATATGTATATTGACGACTCATCTGGCTTGACGCCTACCGAAGTCCGTTCCCGCGCTCGCCGCGTCTTCCGCGAAAATGGCGGATTGAGCCTGATCATGATCGACTACCTGCAATTAATGCGGGTTCCGGCCTTATCTGATAATCGTACTTTGGAAATTGCGGAGATTTCCCGTTCACTAAAAGCTTTGGCTAAAGAGCTTCAAGTGCCGGTGGTTGCACTTTCTCAGCTCAACCGTAGCCTTGAACAGCGGGCAGATAAGCGCCCAGTTAACTCTGATCTACGTGAATCCGGCTCTATTGAGCAGGATGCCGACCTCATTATGTTTATCTATCGTGACGAGGTTTACCATGAGAGCAGCGACATGAAAGGTGTGGCTGAAATCATTCTCGGTAAGCAGCGTAACGGTCCAATCGGTACAGTTCGCCTGACGTTTAATGGTCAATGGTCGCGGTTTGATAACTACGCCGGACCAAGTTATGACGACGAATAAGTATTAACTACCAAAGAATCAATAAATTTAAGGAATAGAATGAAAGCGGCAACCGCAGTTATTGACCGCCGCGCTCTGCGACATAACTTGCAACGGGTAAGGGAGATCGCCCCTAAAAGCAATCTGATTGCAGTTGTGAAAGCAAACGCTTATGGCCACGGTTTACTGGAGACAGCACATACGCTGGAAGATGCCGATTGTTTCGGTGTAGCGCGAATTGGCGAAGCCCTGACGTTGCGTCATGGTGGTATCGTCAAACCGATTCTGTTATTGGAAGGATGCTTTGGTGCGGCTGATCTGCCAGTACTGGTTGCTAATCATATTGAAACCGTGGTTCACAGCATTGAACAGTTGGAAGCGCTGGAACAGGCTAAATTATCTCATCCGATAAAAGTATGGATGAAATTGGATAGCGGGATGCATCGCTTAGGTGTAAGGCCGGAAGATGCCGAAGAATTTTATCAACGGCTAAGTCGTTGTAAAAATGTGCGACAGCCCGTCAATATTGTCAGCCATTTTGGCAGAGCTGATGAGCCAACGGTAGACACCACTTGCCAGCAGATAGCCTGTTTTCAGGCTTTCTGTGCTGACAAACCGGGAGAAAAATCTATTGATGCATCGGGAGGCATCCTGTTGTGGCCGGAAGTCCATCAAGATTGGGTGCGTCCTGGGCTGATGATGTATGGTGTATCGCCATTGTCTGATAAAACAGCCACGGATTTTAACCTGATCCCAGCAATGACCTTAAAGTCGAGCTTAATTGCTGTTCGTAAGCATAAAGCTGGTGAATCGGTTGGCTATGGTGGGACTTGGATCAGTGAACGTGATACTTGCCTTGGTGTTGTAGCTATCGGTTATGGTGATGGTTATCCGCGCAGTGCGCCTTCGGGAACGCCAATACATATTAATGGTCGTGAAGTGCCGATTGCTGGTCGTGTCTCAATGGACATGATCTCTGTTGATTTAGGTCCAGATGCGACAGATAAAGTGGGTGATGAAGTGGTGCTCTGGGGAGATGTGCTGCCAGTGGAACGGATTGCTGAATGCACTGGTATCATTACTTATGAACTGGTGACTAAACTCACTTCCAGAGTGGTGATGGAATACCTGGACGAATAATGCTGTAGGTTATATTGTTTATTAAATAACTGACTGATAAGGAGTAGAGCCTGATGTTCCAGAATGTTGATGCTTATGCTGGTGATCCTATTCTTTCGCTGGCTGAAGAGTTTACAAAAGATCCTCGCACGGAAAAAATTAATCTGAGTATCGGGCTGTATTACGATGAGCAGGGTGTGATTCCGCAATTGCAGGCAGTGGCTACCGCAGAAGAACAGCTTAGAGCGTTGTCACAGACGGCTTCTCTTTATCTGCCGATGGAGGGATTGGAATCGTATCGTCTTGCGGTTCAGGAACTGTTATTTGGTAAAGATCATCCGGTATTGAAACAGCGGATAGTGGCAACGATTCAATCATTGGGCGGTTCTGGCGCCCTTAAAATTGGTGCTGATTTTCTGCGTCGTTATTTCCCTGATTCAGAAGTGTGGTGCAGTGATCCAACTTGGGAAAACCACGCCGCTATTTTTGCGGGGGCTGGTATCAAGGTGAACTATTACCCTTATTTTGATACCCAGACTAAAGGGGTAAAATTCAATGAAATGCTGGAAACATTCAGGAAGTTGCCGGCAAAAAGCATTATTGTGATGCACCCTTGTTGCCATAACCCAACCGGATCGGATCTGACCTATGATCAATGGGATCAAGTTGTTCAGATTGTTAAAGAGAGAGAATTACTGCCATTCCTTGATATTGCTTATCAGGGGCTTGGGGATGGTATGGAAAAAGATGCTTACGCCATTCGTGCTATGGCGACAGCCGGTTTGCCTTGTCTGGTGAGCAACTCCTTCTCCAAGATATTTTCTATGTATGGTGAGCGTGTGGGTGGCTTGTCTGTCATTTGTGATGATGAACAGACCAAAGAGAGGGTATTGGGGCAGTTAAAAGCGGGTGTACGTCGCGTCTACTCTACCCCACCGAATTTTGGGGCGCAGGTTGTGGCGAAAGTACTGACTGATCCTGCTTTGAAGGCACAATGGTTGACAGAAGTGGAGCATATGCGCTTGCGTATTTTGGAAATGCGCACGGTGCTGGTGGATGCTTTGAAAACAGCATTACCAGAGAAAAACTTTGAGTATTTTATGAAACAGCGCGGGATGTTCAGCTATACCGGTTTTAGCCAGAAACAGGTGGATCGCTTGCGCCAAGAATTTGCTGTTTATCTGGTCGGTAATGGCCGAGTCTGTATGGCAGGTGTTAACCATCGTAATGTTGCACGTATTGCTGAGACATTTGCGGCGGTAAATAAATAATAGATTCTAATATAAATAATCTGTTATTGATGATAATGATTGATAATTTTGTAGAATAGCAGTACATCCCTTCTTAGAAGCGCGCCATAATATGGTGCGCTTGCTTTTTGCTTCAACTAATTGAATTTTAATATTTTTATTTTTATGTTTTTTCAGTCTGCAATTATTAGTCAAACTATATCACGAATGGAAAATTAACAGATAATCGTCGATCTAATAAAATGTCAGATAAATTAGGAAGGAATGATACAGCGACAGTCTCTGGTTGGAATGCTGATAATCGAATTAAGTGGAGTAAATAAAATGAGTATATCTATAGATCAGTTACGTGTTTATACTAATCCTGATGAGTTCTTTGCCTTAGGTGGAAGTGTTGGAATGAAATTAACTCCTCAAGCGGCGATTGGAGTCTGTGAAATTGCCACTAATAAGAATTTAGTAATTTCACGTATTGAAGGGTTTATTTGGCATCGTAACACCGGAAAGTTTGAGGCTAGGTTAGATGCTATTTGGGATGGATTAGTGAATCCGGGGAATGACTTAGAAAAGGTGGAAAAAAATAATAAAGAAGCTATAGAAAATATCAAGGAAGATGAAAAAAATGGACATAATGTATTTATTATTACTATAGCTAAAAAACGGTAACTTATATATCAACCACCAGAGTATAAAGCTACCTTTTTTGAATTGAACCCGATATATCAGGTAAGGATTAGCGATTAGAAGGATTGAGCTCTATGATGAATAGAGAGTCAGTTCTTTATATTATACTATCTTGATGGTAATAACGAATACACTTCATCATTAGCTTATTGAATTTACTTACTTAAAAAATGGTGATTACTTATTCTAACTTGGATTTATCTACGACACAATTTTATAATATATCTTGACGAGTGCTATTCTTTGATTATGATGATTAAAGGATAATTAACGTCGTTTTATTTAATAAGGAAGCTAAATGGAAAAGTTACATCGTTGGGAAAAGAATGGTTATATTATTTCTACGGATAAACATGAATTAGATATTAATTTTATTCATCAGTTTCTGGCGAAAATGAGTTGGGCAGAAGGAATTGATAAAGAAACTGTGAAATTATCAATTGAAAATAGCTTAAATTTTGGTTTGTACGAAAATTCGCGGCAGATAGGATTTGCGCGTATTGTGACTGATTTCGCGACCTTTGGTTATCTATGTGATGTTTTTATTTTGGATGATTATCAGGGGTTAGGATTAGCACGTTGGATGATGGAGTGTTGTCTGGAACATCCTCAAATAATAAAGCTCAGAAGAATTATGCTGGTTACTACCACAGCTCCTTGGTTATATGAAAAGACGGGTTATTCGCCGGTAAAATCAGATAACTTTGTTTGGCAAATTGTTCGTCCTGATATTTACAAGAAAAATAAAATTTAATCATTATTGCTTGAGATCGATCTGTTTCTACTTTAATTGTCTGTGTTTATATATAGTGTTAATGTGTACTTTCTGTTTAATAAAACAGGTAAGTTATTAGCAGAGGATGATCATGACGTAGCATTAAAAAATTTTTATGAGGTAAGTAATGGGATTAAAGTTAAACATTGCGTGGTTTGATAGAAAAACGGAAGAGTTTATTGGTGAAGAATATTCTAGAGATCTGGGAGATGATGGTTAAGTAATAGAAAAATTAGGGCTTCCTATTGAAGATAATATTAATAATGGCGCATTCGATGTAAAAAAAGAATGGGTGCCAACACTTGAATCATATTTTAAAAATAAAATTGAAACAGATAAATATTGGTATCAAATATCATTTAACTATCGAGATAAATGGTAATGAGGCCGTAATTTAAATTTAGTTATTCACTTAAACCTCGCTGCGGCGAGGCTTAAGGTTATTATCGTGATGTTTAAATGGCAACAAGTTCTAGATGTTTGCCCAAGGCATTTAACGCATTCGCGATGGTGTCAATTTTAGTGCTATGACTTAATGACACTATACGTTGAATTTCTTGCGGTCGGGTTCCCAATAACCGCGCAAGTTCTGCGTTGCTTGTTCTTGTTTGAAGCATCGTATTCAACAGTAAAACCTTAGCCGCTATACTGGCTGGTACTTCGACAAAAGCTTCTCCTTCAGTCGATGGTGTTGGTATTTCGCGCCGGTCTTCAAAGTAGAAATCAAATGCAGTAACCAGAGCATCCTGCGCCATAGCTAACGCTTCTTCTCTAGTATCTCCGCCTGTTAAGGCTTCTGGGATATCTGGGAATATCACAGCCCAACCTGTTTCGTCATGTTCGAATTTTACTGGGTATCGCATATTTTACTCAGTGAAGTTATGCGAGTAACCAGCCCCTTAGGGCCGGTCTGTCATTTGATACCTAGCTGTTTTAATATTAATTTCCTCAGCGGTTCTGGGATTTCTTTATTAGGGTGCCTTGGCATCGTGGTTTGCTTACCGTTCAAGAAAACTTTCAAATGGTTAGTCCCATCTTTAAATTCTGATCCTTGAGCTTTAAGCCACCGGCGAAACTCGCTTTGCTTCTCTGCCTCCTCCTGTTTGTTTAACTTGAAAATAAATATAAACATTTTTGTTTATATGAGCAAGAGATTTATAAGCATTTTTGTTTATAAGAGTAATAACGTTAAATTATTTGTATTTATTCTTTATAGGATGAAGTCTAATGTAAGAATTATTCTAATTGCAGCGTATATAATTTGTTCGCGGATATTTTCTGCTATGAAGTATGTTTTTTTAATGTGAAAAAGATCAACTTTTCATGAAACATATTTCAGATGGTGAGAAATAATTTTCACCATTTCAAGGTATATCCAAACATTTGTTAGCTTTCGATAAAAGTTTACTTAGTGCTTTGTTTTATTGAATTTATTTCTAGCATAAAACACCGGTTGGTTATTAATATGCAGTAAAAAGGATTTTTCATCAGGATTTAACTTGATGGTTATCACATAAAGTCGGGCTGAAAATCCAGTCATATGCTCTTACGATCATTCTCTCAACTTCGTTGTAAAATAAAAAATCCCGCTTTACTGTTTTGCTTTTAACACATAAAACAAACGTGTGTTTAAGAACAAACAAGTGTCCAAAAATGACAAATCGGGAAAAACAAATATTGCAACTTCTGAGACGAGATCCGTTGATCCCACAGCAGGAAATTGCCGATGTTTTAGGTATAAGTCGCTCGGGTGTTGCTGGTCATATTATGAATTTAATGAATAAGGGATATATAAAAGGGAAAGGTTATATTTTATCTGATCATAATTATGTGGTAGCGGTTGGCTCTATTAATATGGATGTTTGCGGTTATGCATCGAATAAGCTCATTTATCAAGATTCTAACCCAGGAAAAATAAAATGTACTCCTGGTGGTGTAGGCAGAAATATTGCCCAAAATATCGCATTATTAGGTAAAGAATGTCATCTTATTTCTGTTGTTGGCGATGATTTCTATGGTAGCACTTTACTGGATCAGGCCAGATGCGCAGGTGTTAATATCGACTACTGCTATAAGCTTTATGGTGAAAATACCTCGACATATGTCTCCTTATTAGATGATGGTGGTGAGATGTTGGTTGCCATCAATGACATGCATATTTTGGGAAAACTGACGCCGTCATTGTTAGCGAATCATTGTGATCTTATTCAGCACGCCGGCGTACTGGTTATTGATTGCAATTTATCTGAAGAAGCTTTGGTTTGGCTGTTGACTAATGCCGGAACGGTGCCGGTATTTGTGGATACAGTATCCGCATTTAAAGCACCTAAGATTAAAAACTGGCTTTCCTATATCCACACGTTAAAACCTAATTGTCTGGAAGCGGAAGCACTGAGTGGAATGAAAATTACCCGACCTACCGATGTTCCGGCAATGGCGCGGTGGTTTCACGATCAAGGTGTGCAGCGGCTGGTACTCAGCATGGGTGTAGAGGGGGTCTACTTTAGTGAAAGCGATGGTGTGGCAGGCTGGTCACTTCCCATCGGTATCAAGATTGTCAATGTAACAGGCGCCGGAGATGCCATGATGGCCGGACTGGTGAACTGCTGGCTAGAAAATATGACGCTGGCGGAAAGCGTTCGCTTTGCTCAAGGATGTTCCGCGCTTACGCTCTCTTGCGAATTTACCAATAATCCAAATCTGTCAAATGGCAGTGTCCAAAAACTGTTGGAATTACAATCTCATGAAAAATCATGCTATTAGCAATGAATATCTGGATATTTCCCTGGAAGTTACAGAGGCTTTAGCGAATAACCGACCGGTTGTGGCGTTGGAATCTACCATTATTGCTCATGGAATGCCTTATCCGCAAAATGTAAAAACTGCGTTAAAAGTTGAGCAGAAAATCAGGGAAAATGGCGCTGTTCCTGCAACAATTGCTGTTATCAATGGGATTATGAAAGTCGGTCTGTCGCATGGAGAAATAGAGTTTTTGGGTAGAGAAGCTGACAAGATAACTAAAGTCAGCCGTCGTGATTTACCCTTTGTTATAGCGGCCGGAAAGAATGGCGCGACGACGGTTGCTTCTACCATGATTATTGCTGCAATGGCCGGGATTAGCATCTTCGCTACCGGCGGTATTGGTGGTGTGCACCGTGGCGCGGAACAGACTTTTGATATTTCTGCCGATTTACAGGAATTAGCGAAAACCAGTGTCGCGGTAGTCTGTGCTGGCGCTAAATCCATTCTGGATCTTGGCCTGACAACAGAATATCTTGAAACTCACGGTGTACCATTAATTGGCTATCAGACTCATGTTTTGCCGGCGTTCTTCTGTCGTACCAGCCCATTTCCCGTCAATATTCGACTGGATTCCCCAGAACAAATAGCTCAGGCGATGGCAGTAAAATGGGATACTGGATTACAGGGCGGTTTGGTGATTGCCAATCCTATCCCTGAGCCACACGCCATGCCGGAAGCGGAGATCAATGCTGCGATCGAACAAGCAGTGTGTGAATCCGTTGAACAGGGGCTGAGCGGAAAGGCGTGTACGCCGTTTTTGTTATCCAGAGTGGCTGAGTTAACTGGGGGTGATAGCTTGTCTGCCAATATTCAGTTGGTACTTAATAACGCTCAACTGGCAGCGAAAATTGCTTGCCGTTATTGGGAAAGCCGTGGGTAAAAACAACTCGTTATGCTTTAAGTTCCATCCTCAAGTTGGTTAAAGGGGTTCTACCTCAAAGGATTGATAAGTCGTCGTCAGAAATAAAGGGGCTTAAATTGCCCCTTGTTTGCGAATTATGCTTCTTTTTTCAATATCGGTTTCAGGAAACGTGCAGTATGTGATGCCTCACATTCGGCGACCTCTTCTGGTGTACCAGAAATCAGGATTTCGCCGCCGCCGCTACCTCCTTCTGGGCCAAGATCCACGATCCAGTCAGCGGTTTTAATCACATCAAGGTTATGTTCAATAACTACAATAGTATTCCCTTGATCGCGTAATTGATGCAGAACCGCTAATAGCTGCTGAATATCAGCAAAATGCAAACCTGTTGTTGGCTCATCAAGAATATATAACGTTTGTCCAGTTCCGCGTTTAGATAGTTCACGTGCCAGTTTTACTCGCTGCGCTTCACCGCCTGATAACGTTGTTGCTGATTGACCCAGACGGATGTAGGAAAGACCGACGTCCATGAGGGTTTGTAGTTTACGGGCCAGAGCAGGAACCGCATCAAAGAATTCACGGGCTTCTTCGATCGTCATATTCAATACTTCATTGATATTCTTGCCCTTATATTTTACTTCCAGTGTTTCACGGTTATAACGCTTACCTTTGCACTGATCACAAGGGACATAAATATCAGGCAAGAAATGCATTTCTACCTTAATAACGCCATCACCTTGGCAAGCTTCACAGCGCCCACCTTTAACGTTAAAACTGAATCGTCCGGGTGTATAACCACGGGCGCGTGATTCAGGGACGCCAGCGAACAATTCACGGACGGGTGTGAATACGCCGGTATAAGTTGCCGGGTTAGAGCGAGGAGTTCGGCCAATCGGGCTCTGGTCAATATCAATCACTTTGTCGAAATGTTCTAGCCCTTGAATATCAATATAAGGTGCAGGGGTGATATTGGTTGCGCCATTTAACTGACGTTGTGCAATGGGGAACAGCGTATCATTGATTAGCGTCGATTTACCGGAACCAGAAACCCCGGTAATACAAGTAAATAACCCAACTGGCAGATTGAACGTCACATTTTTCAGGTTATTACCTTTCGCTCCAATCAGTTTCAGCACCTTTTTCGGATCAGCCGGGATACGCTTTTCTGGGATGGCAATTTCCCGTTTGCCACTCAGGAATTGACCTGTCAGTGACTCTTTGCTCACCATAATGTCTTTAACTGTGCCTTCCGCGACGATTTCACCGCCATGTACACCTGCGCCGGGGCCGATATCAATGATATGGTCGGCAGCCCGGATGGCATCCTCATCATGTTCAACCACAATCACGGTATTCCCCAGATTGCGCAAGTGGATTAGCGTTTCCAGCAGGCGTTCATTATCCCGCTGGTGCAACCCGATAGAAGGTTCATCAAGTACATACATCACGCCCACTAAACCTGCGCCAATCTGGCTGGCAAGGCGGATACGTTGAGCTTCGCCGCCGGACAGGGTTTCGGCAGAACGAGAGAGAGTCAGATAATTCAGACCGACATTAACCAGAAATTTCAAGCGGTCGCGGATCTCTTTCAATACTTTTTCAGCAATTTGCGCACGTTGACCACTGAGTTTAATGTTTTGAAAGAAATCCATTGCATGGCCGATACTGAAATCTGAGATCTCCGGCAGAGTGGTATTCTCAATAAATACGTAACGGGCTTCTTTACGTAAGCGGGTTCCGTGGCAGGAAATACACGAGCGATTACTAATATATTTCGCCAGTTCCTCCCGAACAGCAGTGGATTCCGTCTCTTTATAACGGCGTTCCATATTATGCAGTACGCCTTCGAATGGATGGTGGCGCACCGTGGTATCGCCACGGTCATTGATGTATTTAAATTCGATGGATTGTTTACCGGAACCGTACAACACCACTTTCTGAATATTGGCGCTAAGAGAATTAAAGGGAGCTTCGATATCGAATTTATAATGTTCCGCCAATGAACATAGCATCTGGAAATAGTAGAAATTACGACGATCCCAGCCGCGAATTGCCCCACCGGCTAGGGAGATATCACCATTCTGAATGACTCTATCAGGATCAAAAAATTGCTGAATGCCTAAACCATCACAAGTTGGGCAAGCCCCGGCTGGATTGTTGAAAGAGAACAGGCGAGGTTCCAGTTCACTCATGCTATAGCCACATGCAGGACACGCAAAGTTAGCAGAGAAAATCAGCTCTTCGGCGGTATTATCATCGATATTGGCGACAATAGCGGTACCGCCTGAAAGTTCCAGCGCTGTTTCAAAAGATTCCGCCAGACGTTGCGCCAGATCGGCGCGAACTTTAAAGCGATCAATAACGACTTCAATGGTGTGTTTTTTCTGTAATTCTAATTTCGGTGGATCAGATAGATCACAGACTTCACCATCAATGCGAGCGCGGATATAACCTTGTGCCGCCAGATTATCCAACAATTTAGTATGCTCGCCTTTTCGCTCTTTGACGATCGGCGCCAGTAACATCAGACGATGACCTTCTGGCAGTGTTAGCACATTATCTACCATCTGACTAACCGTCTGTGCCGCCAATGGAATATCGTGTTCTGGGCAACGTGGTTCGCCTACGCGGGCAAACAGCAAACGTAGATAATCATGAATTTCGGTAATTGTCCCCACGGTTGAACGTGGATTATGGGAAGTAGATTTTTGCTCGATGGAAATGGCCGGGGATAATCCTTCGATATGGTCAACATCGGGTTTCTCCATCAGTGACAGAAATTGGCGCGCATAAGCTGAAAGCGATTCCACATAACGACGCTGTCCCTCAGCATAAAGCGTATCAAATGCCAGAGAAGACTTACCTGAGCCGGACAAGCCCGTGATAACGATCAGCTTGTCTCGGGGAATTATCAGATTGATATTTTTGAGATTGTGGGTACGTGCGCCCCGAACTTCGATGTTATCCATGAATCATTTCCCGGATTATTCATACGTGCATATACCCGTTATCTTTCAAGTTGCCTCTTTGTTGGCTGCACTCGCTCACCCCGGTCACATAGTTTGCTATGCTCCCGGGGATTCACTCCCTTGCCGCCGCGATTCATCTTGAAATCCATAGGGTATATAATAATAAGTGAGTTATTATTACACAGAGTTGACTGATTAGATATACAGTATTTAAGTGAAATAATGTAATAAGTACAGTATGACAATATGAAAGTACGGTGAGCTTCGCAAAGTCCGCTTTAAAGCGGCCACGTTTCATTTTTAGTGTCGCATGTTAAACTGCGTTACTTAATAATTGTAGAAATTCATTTCATCAGGAGTATTCCCAATGGCCAGCAGAGGCATAAACAAAGTTATTTTAATCGGTAACCTGGGGCAAGACCCGGAAGTCCGCTATATGCCAAACGGCGGTGCAGTGACTAACATTACTCTGGCGACTTCTGAAAGCTGGCGCGATAAACAAACCGGTGAGATGAAAGAGAAGACTGAATGGCACCGGGTTGTTTTGTTTGGCAAGCTGGCGGAAGTCGCGGGTGAATACTTGCGTAAAGGTTCACAGGTTTATATTGAAGGTTCTCTGCAAACCCGTAAATGGCAGGATCAGAACGGTCAGGAGCGTTACACTACAGAAGTGGTGGTAAACATGGGCGGCACCATGCAAATGATGGGAAGCCGCGCTGGTGGTAATTTCCAGGATAGCCAACCGCAAGGCGGAAGTTGGGGACAGCCGCAGCAGCCGCAACCACAGCAACAATCTCAGCAGTTCAGCGGTGGTGGCGCTCCTTCACGTCCAGCTCAATCTTTTGCTCCACAGAGCAATGAGCCGCCAATGGATTTTGATGATGACATTCCATTCTAAGTGCGCCGTTTTGCTTTGTAAATCAAGTGCTTAAGGTTATTTATAATCAAAAGTATAGGCTGTTGGAAAGCCTATTGCAAGCCTGACTTATCCTTGCTTAGTAATAAGCTTGAACCTTGAAAAAGGAAGGGGAGTGCAGCATGTCAGGGAAAAGGCTGGTGGCGGGGAAACTATCTACTTTGCGCCAGTCATTGCAAGTCCCTATGGTTAAGCCTGATTGGTTGAATCATAGTTCATTAGGAAATACGCAGCTTGAAGCCGGGAGAGTAAATATTATATGGCGCTTTGCGCCAGCCACTCTTGTTTTACATAAACAGTTGCTGTTCTGTAACAGGTTGACGTCTAAGTTATAGACAAGAGTTCAGACATGAGAGACTGCGCTGGCTGGACACACACAACAAAGTGTGGAAGACCTACTTTTAACCTGTTGTTGACATTCATAGTTAACATTTCTGTTTAGGTGACGAAATGCAGGGTACCCCGCAATGAAGCAGAGTTAAGTTTTAATGAGGCCGCTGCCACAATTTGGGATCGCGAGGCGTTATTGTTGCCACCCGAGATGTAAGCGCCTGCATTGCGCCGGTCATTAATAAGGTAACTTTCTCTCTACGATTGGTTTTTTGTCTGCATTCCCAGGCCTGTACTCCTGCTTGCTGCACTTTAATGCCGATTTCACGATAGATACTATGAGCAGAAGCTATGACCCAGGCTGAACGTAAAGGTAAACCAGCAAGCCCTATCAGGGCAGAGGTATAATAAGATTCCGCTTCCGCAATCAATCGGGATGCCACCCGAGCTAGCGCAGGACGGTTTTCGGTATAAATAAGTGTGTCCGGCATTAACCCTTCTTGGTAAAGCCATTCTAGTGGAAGGTAGCAACGCCCGGCCTTTGCGTCCTCAATAATATCTCGAGCAATATTAGTTAACTGAAAAGCAATTCCTAGATCGCAGGCCCGATCCAGCACACTATCCTCGCGAACCCCCATCACCCTTGCCATCATCAGTCCAACCACGCCCGCGACATGGTAACAATATCTCAGAGTATCATCTAAAGTTCTGCAAGGGTCACCGCGTACATCCATCGCGAATCCTTCCAGATGTTCGAAAGCCTGTTGCTGAGGGATTTCATGATTCAGAGCGACTGTCTGAAAAGCTGCAAAAGCAGGTTCGGTCATCGGTAAACCGTTATAAGCCTGCCTCGTCAGGTGTTGCAGCATTTGAAGTTTCTCGTGGACGTCATACTTATCAACATTGCTTATTCGTCTCCCCAGCTCTTGCCCGTCTATTATATCATCACAATAACGGCACCAGGCGTACAGCATCATTGTGCTGTGCCGTGTTGCCGTATCGAAAAGTCGGGTGACACTGGCAAAGCTTTTTGAGCCTTGCTTCATTATCTGAGTAACGTGTTTAAGTAGCGTGGGATTCATCTGGCGATATCTTCTAACATCAATGTGGCTGTGGTTTTTGCTGATCCAATCACGCCGGGAATACCCGCTCCAGGATGTGTGCCTGCGCCGACGAGGTACAGATTATCAATGCGGCTGTCCCGATTGTGTGGTCGGAACCAGGCGCTTTGTGTCAGCAAGGGTTCAAAGGAGAAGGCCGAACCTAGATGGGCATTTAGCTGGTCACGAAAATCAAATGGGGTAAAGATACGATGAACGACTAACTGCTTGAGCAGACCGGGCATATAGTGCTTTTCCAGATACGCGAAAATACGGTCACGTAAGCGCGGCCCCTCTATATCCCAGTTGAGATTAGCTGTCCCCAAGTGTGGTACAGGGGCCAGAACGTAGTAACTTGCGCATCCCGGAGGAGCAAGGGATGAGTCAGTAACACAGGGGGCATGGAGATAGAGCGAGAAATCCTCCGCCAGTCGGTCATGATAAAAAATATCTTCGATGAGTTCCTTATAGCGTGGACCAAAGCAAACTGTATGATGGGCTAATTGGGCATGGTGGTGGTTCAGACCGAAGTAAAGCACGAATAGTGAATTGCTCATTCGTTTACGCGCCAGTGTTCGGGCGCGGGCCATTCCGACCGGATGCTGATCCAACAAGTGCTTATAGGTGTGAATAACATCGGCATTTGAGGCCACAATGTCACATGTAATATTGCGTCCATCAGTTAATTGTACACCTGTAACCCGATTGTCATGGATGGTGAAGCGTTTTACCTTTGCATTAAGCTCAATTTTTCCACCAATGTCAGTAAATAATTTCACCATTGCTTCAACTAGGGCGCTGGTTCCTCCCCGCGGAAACCAGACCCCCCATTCTCGTTCCAGTGCGTGGATCAAAGTATAGATAGAAGGTGCAACAAAGGGGTTACCTCCTATCAGTAGCGAGTGAAATGAAAATGCCTGGCGCAGATTTTCATCCTTGATAAAGTGCGCCACCTGACTATAAACACTACGCCATGCGTGTAGACGTACCAACTGTGGCGCCGCACTCAGCATATTGCGAAAAGAGAGGAAGGGCACTGTTCCAAGTTTTAGGTAGCCTTCATTAAAGGTTTCCCGGGAATAGTCCAGAAAGCGTCGATACCCGTTAACATCTCTTGGATTGAACGTATGGATTTGCGCTTCCAGATGTTGCTGATCATTGTCGTAATCAAACATCTTGCCGGACTCCCAACAGAGCCGATAAAAAGGGCGTATGGGAAGTAAATCGATGTAATTAGCCATACGTTTACCAGCCTGTGTGAACAATTCTTCAATGGCATTGGGAGCGGTGATTACGGTGGGGCCGGCATCAAAGGTGAACCCCTGTTCCTTATAAACATAAGCGCGTCCGCCCGGCTTGTCCCGTTGTTCCAAAATACATGTCGGAATCCCTGCGGATTGGAGCCTTATTGCCAGCGCCAGCCCACCAAACCCAGCACCAATTACCAGCGCTTTAATCATGATAAAAACCCTGAAGCTTCTTGTGTTGTTTAAACATTGCCTTTAGGGCGCCTTTTATCGGCACCGGTGGTTTACCTATGAGAATCCGGGCTTTATCGACGGCATTAAGTTGCTCTGCATAAAAACGCGCAATCAAATTTGGGGAAAGTTGATAAAAACGCTGCATCATTTTCCAACGTTGTTGCGGCTCTCCAGCCAGGAAGAGCATGCGATTTAGAAGACGGAAAAAGCGCTGGTGTTGCCACTGTTGTCGTGCGTAATCCCTGAGAGTAATGAATAAGGAGGTATCGGTAAGCTCCGGCAGAGCAACAATACGATCTGCTAACCGAACGGCGTGTGGCAGAGAGTAGCCTGTTGTGGGGTGAAACAAAGCTGCGCGTAACCCGCAGGTGGGCTGTCCTGCTAGCTGTGCCCAGAAAGAGGTAAAATCTCCCGTAAGTGTAATCGGGAGACAACCGCTCTCTTCTCGAACTAATTTACCCAGTTTCCAGCCATGCTTCTTCGCGTACTCTGCGATAGTTGCCTGTGACAAAGCCTTATCCGGTGGCTCCCGATCAACGTAATGAGTGTCCTCTATCAGCAGACGAGTTGAGGAAAACGGTAAGACGTAGACAAATCGATAACCTGTATCCTGCCCCACACTGGTGTCCATTAAAATCGGGTGGGTTAAAGAGTGCGATTCTTCCAGTTCCCATTCCTGACCAAAAAATGCCTGGGCGCCACACCCCATAAATGGTCCCGGTCGCCAGCCTCTCCCATCAATGACTGCGTCGGCACTTAGAGACGAGCCGTCCTGTAAGTAAACTTTCTGTGGAGTCAGCTCCTGTACCAATAAACGAGTCTGTATACGCTCGCCTAAATATGCATGGAGTATGCTTGCAAAGTGTTGGGATGTGATACTGAAATATGAATGTGGCAATGTGCGTTGAAATACTGGAAAAATGACGTCGTAACCTGACCAGCGATAGGTGATCAGTGGTGCTATCCACCCATGTTCCGCTTCAGTAAGATCATGTTGATGAAATGACCACGTGTGATTGCCTCCTATTGTTTCTGTGTTTTCAATAATCAACACTCGCAGATGTGGTTTGCACTGCTGAAGACGCATCGCGATCAGTCCGTTAGCGAATCCTCCTCCCACCAAAATCAGATCCCAGTCGTACATCATTTTGTTGATCCTCCGACAGTCACAAAGTTATTAACCTCATCAAGAGCCATATACATCACGGAAATTCGTGTTTATTGAAAGAGATTAAAGATATGCAGTCATAGCGGAAAAACTCATGTTGGTAACAGAACAGCTGTACGCAGCGCAGCAATATCGGCGCTTCCTGTGCAAAAGCAGGCGACTTTTATCTGCTCCCCGCTCAGCAAACCCCGTTCTTACCTGGGTCTCAGTTTGAGGGGAATGGAATATAATATCCAGATGCTCATTTTTATGCTGAGTGTGATCGATATTTTTCATTTTTTTCAGGCCAAGGTTGAAATTAATTAAACATCGCAATATTTTTATCAAACCAGTATCGTATAAAATATTGTGAAGCTAAATTTCTGCGACCCACTACCGCCAAATATTTATCAATGTATCTGATGTGCCTGCGTAAATGTTCATGCACTTTAGATTTTCCGAGCAGTGTAACCATTGTTAACTTCTCCTTATCCTGATACATATCTTTCCCTGTATTATTCTGGTCATCGTTCAAGTCATCCAGTAATTGAAACGCCTGCCCCAAATGTTGTGATACATGACGCAATGCCTGACGAGTTATATCAGGTGCATTCACAGCAATTGCCGCTAACTGAAATGTTGCGTCGAAAAGCAAACCGGTTTTTAAATCGTTGGTGGTCGCAATGGTATGATAATTACCAGTACAGAATGTATTATTCAGATCGCGAAACTGCCCCTGGACAAGACCGTTTAAACCAACTGCATGGGAAAGTATGGCGACAGCAGCGGATTTATCGTATTCAGGAAGGTTTGTTTCTACAATGAGGCCAAAAGCTCGGCTCAGCAAGGCTACAGCCGTTAGGATCGCTACACTTTCACCATACTGCCGATGAATAGCTGGGTGTCCGCGCCGATGCTCAGCATTATCCATACAGGGAAGATCGTCTAAAATTAATGAGGCTGTATGCACTATTTCAATTGCAGATGCCAGCTGTAGAAAGTCAGTCTTCTTGGGGTTTTCTCCAAGATCCAGGATTATGAGCAGCAATAGGAGGGGGCGGATACGTTTTCCAGACACCAGTGTACTTTCTCGCATGGCTGCGCAGATTTTGTCATCCGGGGCTCCTGAAGGAAGTACCAGTTCTAGGTGCTGTTGTAGCGCACTCTGTAGCTCCAGTAATGTCTCTTCGTAATTCATAACGCGTGCAGTATTAACGTTCATAAATATTTCCCGAATCACGTAAATAATTTCACTAATCATTTGAAAAACAATGATAAGTTTATATTGCTGCTACAGGCTTTAGGCTTCCGGCATAACTTCATCTATCCAGCAGTGATGCATTCCCATTGGAATATGGTGCGGCAAACGTAATCTGCACACCATTGAGAGATCATCAGCATTTAAAACCACGATATCTGTACAGTGCAATTTTTCGACATAAACCCTAAAAATAAGCCAACCATCATCTTCTTTAACAGAATCCTCTTTGGCTACAAAAACAGGCTCTTCAGGCAAATCATTATCAAAACTGCGGCTTAATACACTCTTGTTAAAAAAATCAAATTTAATTATTGACTTCTCTTCACTTTCAGAATCCCCCCAGCAAACGAACCAGGCATATCTGTGCTTTCTACCACCGACTATAGGGTTTATGGCTGGGAAATCAGTATTCCCCCTGAATAAAATTTCTTTATCGATATTCCCGGATGCAGTGCATAAAGTAAAACGACAAAGCTCTGAGCTATTATTTTCAAATATATTGTATGTAAATGCTGGGAATGACCTCCAAAATGAGGCATCAAAAATCACATTCCCATTGGCATCTTCATAGCCATTTACGAAGTGAAAAATAAATCCAGGAACTGCATCATAGAATTTCGCATCATGGCATTCTCTTGAAACTAAAAGAATCCTGCTATTTTCACTTTCACGTGAATTCATGGATGCAAGGATGCTTTCATTGCCAATTATATTCCTCAACGTAAGCTTTATATGCGGCCCACCTAAAAAAAATAAAAAGTAATTTTTTGTTACTATGAAATCGTGAATTAAGTACCTTTTCTTAAGCTGAATATTGCGTATCACAGTCAGGTCGCCGGCACTGTCTATTTTGTATAGCGTCAACTTAGATCCAATACCATATGTCACGCCAAATCCATATAAATTATCATCATCTGATATTTTTCTAGGATGTGCTGTAAATGGTGCTTCACAAAGGTTAAGTTTGGGAAGGAAATAAAATCGTGTTCTTAGCTTTCCAGAAAAATCATATTTTGAAATTGTCTCAAGAGTTACCGGATTAATTAAATGTGGCATTCCTCCTTCCCATAACGCCAGAAGTTTATGAGAATGATACACAATATTTGTATTTGCCGTATTTTTAATAATAAAAAATCTCATCCTGAATTTTATTTTTCTGGGGACGGTTCCAACTGAGCGATACAGTAACCTTTGAGCTTTTTCCTCTCTTAAGTATTCCTTTGTTAATACATGTCTGTTTCTATAGAATACCCCATTATCACTGAACGTTACTTTGAATATCATCCCATCCCCATCAAATAGATGATTATAATATTCGTCCCCCCTGTGCAGGCGACCGGGACCAATTCTAAAGAAGGTACCTTTTAACTTTGAAGGAACCTCTCCCTCAATGGGAACTAATTTTGCATCAAGTTCCTCCAACTGAGATTGAAAGGGATTCAGATGGTTTTTCGAGAATATAAAATCGCTCAAGTCTTCACCTCTATATTTCCAACCAAATAATAGGTAATGATTTAATACAGGAGCTCTATAAGAAGATACAGAGATACTAAAGTAACAGTACTGTGCTGGAGATGAACAGAACTATTTTTTTTCAAATGGATTTTTATAACTCAAATCACAAAAAAGAATTTCGCTACTAACTAACACACTTTTGGTGTGATGGTGTACATGTAGAAGAGTGACTGAAATATTAGGAACAATGCCTGATAAACGTGTTTTCAGGCTCGGAATGTGAGAGAGTGCAAGCATGAACTGTCTCCCAAATGTTGGACACTAATCCGTACATAGGGAGGCAGTTTAAAAATGAAAAGTTTATACCCTTCATCTTTCAAGCTGCTGCTTTGTTGGCTGCTTTCACTCACCCCAGTCACATAGTTATCTATGCTCCTGGGGATTCATTCACTTGCCGCCGCGCTGCAACTCGAAATCTATTAGGTATATATCTATTACGAAATATCGATCAACCCAAGATCATTGCTTAATGTCGTACCGCTGATATCGTAGCTGGCAAGTATTTGGCTTCCTTTTTTGTATAAAAAAGCCTTGCGGGCTTCATTATCATTTCCCCATACTACAAATACATGCATAAAAACTATTGAGCCATCAGGAACGCCAAGATCGCCTGGGTCAACAGTATCGGTTAATCCAAGAGTAATATTATTACCTTGTTTACTTAAATGCTTTTCACCGTCGCCATCCATATAACTAAATTGGATTCTAGCAACAAACCCACCTGAATTTTTAAGACTCATTTTGCCAATTTCTTGCAATGTCATCACAGTCTCCTTTTGAGAAAAAACTAATAACATTTAGTTATTCAGATACATAGGCAATTTAAGATGTGTTAGATAAAAAATAGATATTCACAGGTAAAAATAAATAACATATTAAAATCATTAGAGCAAATATTTATTATGTGTATTTTAGCAAAAACAAAAATTATTTTGATAAATACCAGAATAAGCGATTTTATTTCATTAGATATGTAATCTGGTGCCTATTTTTTCTTTATAATATAATCTAATGAGATAGTTATTTTTATACAATAATAACTTTATTATTTTTATTGGTAATAATTTCAATTGTTTTGCATAGTAATTGCGACATAATTACACTGTGAGTAAATAGTTTCGTATTTCTCTAATAATTCATTAGATGTTTTGCCATCCTGATTTTTTCGTAGTCAATTATCTAGTGGGTTTATGACTAAGATTTATCATCTTGGGTGAATGATTTATTAAAGTTTGTATATTCGTATAATAAGTGAAAATGATTTTATCTATACTATAAGATAATTTTTTTGATTTAAAAATAATTCATTGGGTGTTTTGTTCTCCAATATCTTACATGGGATATTATTCAATTTATTTATGACGAATCTCATTTTTTATTTTGTCACCGATGAAAAGTCTGTTCCTATATCTTCTGCCTTTTAATAAGTTATTCCAGTGATTCTTCATAAAGTTGTTGCAAGATTTGGCAGGATGCCGCTGGAGAATTCACTTCAAGCCAGCGGCCTACTTTACAGGATTGACCCAAGATAAATGTGGTAAAAAAACTTCCTTAATGCCTTTTAATATCGGGCTTTTTATCTGAACTTGTATTGATTTGGTCATCCTTTATCGTAAAAATATTGATGGATTTGTGTGTGATTTATTGATTATCAGAACAAATTTCCTTCAATACATTGGCATGATATGCGATATGCTCGCCGATAAAACTGGCGACGAAATAGTAGCTATGATCATAACCAGTGCGCAGGTTCAGCGTGTAGTGATGCCCGCTGTTTTCGCATACATTCATCAACAGCTCAGGACGTAATTGCTCTTCAAGAAATGGGTCGTCGGTACCGATATCAATTAGCATATGCAATGATTTGGCGCTATTGGTTAGCAGCTCGATTGTGTCATAGGATTTCCATGTGTCACGATCTTCGCCCAGATAAGAGCGAAAAGCTTTTTCTCCCCAAGGAACTTGAGAGGGAGCGACAATCGGTGAAAAGGCCGATACGCTGTGGTAACGATCTGGATTGCGTAGTGCGATCATCAGCGCTCCATGACCACCCATAGAATGACCACTGATGGCCCGAGCGGCTGTTACCGGGAAATGTGCTTCGATCAGTGTCGGTAGCTCTGATACCACATAATCATACATGCGATAGTGTGGGGCCCAAGGCTCCTGTGTTGCGTTGAGGTAAAAACCGGCGCCCTGACCCAGATCATAAGCATCGTCATCTGCAACTTTCTCACCACGAGGGCTGGTATCTGGGGCGACAAGGATAATACCCTGTTCGGCGGCGTAGCGTTGAGCTCCCGCTTTAGTGATGAAATTCTGCTCGTTGCATGTTAGTCCTGAGAGCCAGTACAGCACGGGTAATTTCTGATGTTCAGCCTGAGGAGGAAGGTAGACTGCAAAATTCATGGTGCAGCCAAGTACGGCCGATTCATGCTGATAAACATCCTGCCATCCCCCAAAACAAGCGTGGCGTTCAATCCTCTCCATTATTTTTCCTCTCTCTAGTAAAACCTACAGGTTCACTCATTTCCCGGTGAACCTGGGGCTATCGTTTCCTGTTTTGTTAAAAACCACCTATTACAGCATGGTTTTTAACTCCCTCAGAACAGCTTAGTAATGGATGACTGTACGAATAGATTTTCCCTCATGCATCAGATCGAATGCCTCATTAATGCGTTCGAGCGATAAGGTGTGAGTAACAAAAGGTTTTAACTCAATTTCACCTTTCATTGCCTCTTCCACCATTTTAGGCAACTGACTACGGCCTTTGACACCGCCGAAGGCAGTGCCTCGCCACGAACGACCGGTGACCAGTTGGAATGGTCGGGTTGAGATTTCCTGTCCGGCACCAGCCACACCAATAATCACTGATTGCCCCCAGCCGCGGTGTGCGCTTTCGAGCGCGGCACGCATCACATTGACATTACCAATACACTCGAAAGTATGATCTACTCCCCATTCCGTCATCTCTATGATGACTTGTTGGATAGGTTTATCGTAATCATTCGGGTTCAGGCAGTCGGTGGCGCCGAACTGTCTTGCCAGCTCAAATTTTGCCGGATTTGTATCGATGGCAATGATCCTGCCAGCTTTTGCCTGACGAGCGCCTTGGATCACGGCAAGGCCAATGCCGCCGAGCCCAAAGACGGCGACAGAGTCACCAGACTGTACTTTAGCGGTATTGTGCACTGCGCCGATGCCAGTAGTGACACCGCAGCCCAGTAGGCACACTTCTTCATGGTTTGCTTCCGGGTTGATTTTTGCCAGTGATACTTCGGCTACCACTGTGTATTCGCTGAATGTGGAGCAACCCATATAATGATAAATAGGCTGTCCTTTGTAGGAAAAACGGGTTGTACCGTCCGGCATTACGCCTTTCCCTTGAGTTGCCCGCACAGCTACACACAGGTTGGTTTTTCCTGATTTGCAAAACAGGCACTCTCCGCATTCTGCGGTATAAAGAGGGATAACGTGGTCACCGGGTTTGACGCTGGTGACGCCTTCGCCAACTTCAACGACGATGCCAGCGCCTTCATGCCCGAGTATGACAGGAAAAACGCCTTCCGGATCATCCCCTGACAGGGTGAAGGCATCCGTATGACACACGCCGGTATGACTGATTTTGACCAACACTTCACCGGCTTGGGGTGGGGCGACATCGATTTCAACAACTTCAAGGGGGCGGCCCGGTCCGAATGCAACAGCAGCTCTTGATTTCATAAGCTCTCCTTCTGAATAGACAGTGCTACGCGTTTGCGAATACAGATTAAAAAAATCAATCGGGTTGTTCTTTGTAATAGTTTATTAAGAATATGATTTCGCATCTGTAGAAATGGTACAAAAATTTTAACATTAATATGTATTTTTAAAATAGCTTACTAGAGATAATTGGAAAATTATGATTTTTCATGGTTATAGATCTCCTTTCAGGAAAAGGCGGGTTGCGGGGAAATAAATTATTTTTCGCCAGACATTATAAATCCCATAATATCCAACGTAGTTCTACTGGTTGGCAAGGGTATCGGCTAGATAATGAAACTCCCAGGAACTATTCACTGATAAACCGGGATTGTCTGCTGGATGTAGGAGAGGTCTCAATTTTTCAAGAGTTAAATCTCTAGTTTTATCGGGTGTGTCATAATTAAGGAGATAAGGTATGAAATATAATTAACTTGTGAAAAAAGCCCTCATAAATGGAGGGCCATATATATTACGAAACATCGATCAAGCCGAGATCGTTGCTTAATGTCGTGCCACTAATAACATAACTCGCAGTCGATTGACTTCCTTTTTTGTATAAAAAAGTTTGACGAGCTTCATTATCATTTCCCCATACTACAGACACATGCATAAAGATCATTGCTCCGTCAGGAACACCAAGATCACCTGGATCAGCAGTTTTTGTTGCTCCAAGATTAATATCATTACCTTTATTACTTAAATGCTTTTCACCGTCGCCATCCATATAGCTAAATTGGATTCTAGCAATAAATCCACCTGAGTTTTTAAGACTCATCTTTCCAACTTCTTGTAATGCCATAACAGTCTCCTCTTGATATTTTGAGAAAAGTAATAATAACATTTTGTTATTCAACTACATAAGTAGTTCAAGATGTGTTAGAGAAAAAATAAATCTTAACAAGTGAAAATAAGTAACACATTAAAACCATCAGGGCAAATAATTATTATGTGTATTTTAGAGAAAACACAAATTATCTTGATAACCATCGGAATAAGTAATTTTTCAGTTAGATATTTAATGTGTTTGCTGTTTTTTATTTTTAATTCAATGAGATGCTTTTATGTAATGGTATTTTTATTGTTTTGATTGGTAATAATTCTAATTTATAATGTTTAGTGGTTTCGTAATATAATTGCATTGTGGGTAAATAAATTTGTATTCATTTAAATAATTTATTGTAGGGGAATATAAACTAATGATTGACTATGGAAATTTTGAGTTTGGTAAAAATATCATGATCAATAAATTATCCTTGCCAGAGTATGATTCGATAACAGTTATTCTATCTGTTATTTCTGAAAGATAAAAATTAAATAGATTTTTATGATGTATTAGGTAACCATAACTTTGTTCCTCCTCTGAATCTAAAGGAATATATTTCTGGTGAATTAATTGAAGCGGAAATAATAAAAACATTAAAAGAAAGTAAAAGTTAAATCCCTATATTTATCGAAATATTCTAACAACCCAGAATTATTAAAATATCTGGATACTGGTGAGTGAGTTGAATTTTGAGATATTGGTATATTTACCTATTTTGTATTTTCTTTTCCTGTCTGAATTGATTGTTCAATATTCAGCATCAACTAAGTATTGAATTCATTTACTTTTGGGAGCATGATCGCAATTCATTCACCAGTTTAGCTAATAGTTATGACTTCACCCGTAGCACTGCAAACAGCGATATCAAAACTCACCGTCTGGCGTAAAGGCGATAAACGCGCACCACATAAGCCACTGCTGCTGTTGTATGTGTTGTCTGAGTACAAAAAAGGGCATGGGCAACTGTTTAATTACGGTGATGAAATCCACCAACCATTATTACAATTACTCACCGATTTCGGTCCCAGTCGCAAAGAACACTATCCTTCCATGCCTTTTTGGCGTTTACGAAGAGATGGTTTCTGGGAGCTGAAAAATGCAGAACACTGCACTCCGCGCTTGGGAAGTAAGGAACCGCCAAAACGAGAGCTGATTGAGCATCAGGTTGCTGGAGGTTTTGATTCAGCCAGTTTCCAGTTACTGCGTCGTCGGCCTGCGCTTATTGATAAACTGGCACAACAGATCCTTAATGAACATTTCCCGGAAAGCATTCAGGTAAGTCTGGCTGAGAGACTCGGTTTTGATATTAATAAGAAGTTAAATGGCCGTGATCCACGTTTTCGTGATGTGGTTTTACGCGCTTATCACTACCGATGTGCCGTTTGTGGCTATGATTTACGTCTGGATGGCTCACTGGTCGGTCTGGAAGCGGCCCACATCAAATGGAAACAGTTCGGCGGTCCGTGCCTTGTGGAGAATGGTCTGGCACTTTGCACACTTCATCATTCCGCTTTTGACAGAGGTGCAATTGGCATAGATGAGCATCTGAGGATTAAAATCTCTGATGGGGTCAATCGTAGTCCGGTTGTTGAGCAATTGTTCTGGGCCAGAGATGGCGAAAGCCTTTATCTGCCGCGTAATCGTCAGTATTACCCGGCAGATAAATTTATTGAATGGCACCAGACGCAGGTGTTTAAGGCATAAATAAAGAAGTCGATTTGTGTTGTAAATACAATCGTCTAGACATCTTGACGTCTCCCTATAGCGCATGGTTGCGCCAGGGGAAACATTCCGCAAAATAACCCACCTGGCGGTGGGCTATTCAGTCCATTTTTAGTAGGTATCCTCAGGATATTTCGCTTTGAGTTCCGCGAGCCTAGAGGCATCTTTATCATTGAATGAGGTATCGCCAAAAATTGAATTACCCTCAGCATCATCTATTTGAATGACTGTTACGGTAAAAACAGCATCCGCGGGAGCATCAACTGTTCCCCAATCTGAGAATTTGTTTGGCGCCAAATCCCAATCAGCTTTCTCACCTGGCTCAAGGCCACCTGAAATTTGGTAACTGAATGAATCGCTAAACCAAGGTACTTCTCTATCGGGACTGGCAATAACGCCTTTAAAGTAAGCTGTGGAGACAGATTTTGTAGTCCCGTTCTCCACACTTAATGATATGACCGGTTGATCTCTGCCATATTGTTGTTTTTCAAAATAGAACCGAGATCTTGTTACCTTGAAAGCTTTCAGTTGCTCAAGGTTTTTATTTGAGATTTGCTGTTTCTCTTCTAGCTCTTTTATCTCTTGCAGAGCTTGTTCTTTTTCCTTCGCGGCTCGTTCCTTCTTGACTGAATCAGCATAGGTAATCACTTCATCCCCAGTCTTACCTGCCAAGGAATCTTTCATTTTGTCCTCAAGTATGGATGAGTTATCACTTATTCCTCCCTGTATAAGGTCCTGCATACTTATTTGGCTAAATGCGACAATCATAAGAGCATCATCAAACTGAGATCTCTTATCTTCGGGTAAAGATTCTCTAACCTTTTGAATTGATTCTTTCATTGATTCATCATTTGACGCATCAATTTTCGGTTTGTCGCAACCAGACAGAGCTAGCGCCAAAAGAATGGTAATCGCTATTTTTTTCATATCTATCTCCATCCCCAAAAGTTGTCATTCAGATTAATCCTAAGGCCAATCGAGAGCCTTTGGAAAAAGTATAGTTATCCGAACCTATAAGCACCAATCATCTATCCAGCATGGGAGAGGCGGTAGCACCAGAGTAGGATTTATCTTAATCGGAAATGGTAACTCATGTGGTTGTAAGGGGTTTTCCCTGATGTCTTTTCTCCTGTCAGCTTCTGAAACCTTCCTTTTAACATGCTTCCCTTTCAGAGACTTTTAAACCTGTCGGCCATCTATTAAGGTGAGCGTTGTTAGTGATGTTAGTTCTCATAGTTATTTATTTCTCTCATGACGTTCTTGTAGGTGGATGGAAACTGTTTTATCTAGCGCCTCAATAACATCAAAAACGATGCTGTATGCCACCGAAATAGCCCATGAGCATTCTTCGTTCTCGTCGGTGTTAGGTAGATTATTCGTAACCAAAGAAAGAACAGCGCGTGCTTTCTTCAACTGCGCTGACTGCTGGTCGATGTCAGTAAAATCGATAGTCATTATCTGCCTCCTTTTTGGGCTAGTTCTTCGACCAGCCAATAGGCAACATTACCGGTTAATTTGCTAAGCAAGGAGTAAATAGCTTCAAGCTCAGGCTCAGTCATCTCATGCGGGTAACTTTCCAACATTCGGCAAATGATTTCTGCTTGGCATGCTTTCTCAGCCATCTCAGGGAGAGTGGTTTCATGGCTCATGCTTGGTTCCTCCATTTGAAGTGCGATTGCATCTGGTAAGCCGTCCAGAATGGTTATCACTGAATCAACCATGTCCGGCACGTTACCGTCGTCAGTGGTTAGAGCTTTCATCCAGACAGACAGCACCGTCTGCGCTTGCTGTACTCGGCTAATTACTTCCTCAAGGGACATTTGACTATGGGTCATGCTGCTATCTCCTGCACATTGAGGTGACGTGGGTAAGGCCATCTTACTCCGCCTTCTGTAATGCGTTTGCGGTGGTATGTTTGTTGGTGGAAGGAATGATCTGATAGCTGATACCTACTATCAGTCCGCGTTTATTGATGCCATAGCCTTTGATCTGGAAATAGTTACGCATCGCTACCTCCTTTGAAATCATGTGCCTTACGGGCGGTATCTTCGATGATGCTGAGCAGTTCCATTTGAACCATGCGCTCTTCTTCATTGCTCGTCAGAAACTGAGCAGCAGCGGCTAGGCATTCGATTTTGTTCATCGCGTCAACGAGGTCAAGAGAATTATGCATGACGTACCTCCTAGGCGGCAAAGAACAGGATAAAATGAGGCGCCAGCACGCAGTGGCTTTCAGTTCGGTAGAAACCTTAACAGAGACGCAGCAAGGTTTAGTCGTCATGTCAGCGTGTGGCAGGACCAGAAAACGATATTCGAATTTAGGGAAATTTTGGAGTGGGGTAGTAGCCAGCATGGTGGCAGATTCCTTCAAGTAGAAGTGGGTAAGGGTTTCCACCGGATATGCCAATTTCGCTAGTGGTAGCCCGGACAGGGATGGTGCAACCAGCTCTGAAAGTATTGGTAAATATTTCGGCTTCCCCGCTTGAGCCATCATTGTTCTTGAAAGACACTGGTTATATCCAATGTTTGGAAAAAAGGTGAGTCAGACTAATAGCACAAAAAAGATGTTTGGGGCACCATGTGTCGTCTTCTGAGTTGTCAGGATTAACGTCCTGACACCGGATGCCGGAAAACTATAACCATACTTATCAGAGTAGAGCAAGCTCTTTTTTTGGCTCAGATAACATTTCTGGAATTATTCAGGTAAGTTCTGGCATTGCCAACTTACGATAGTTTACTAAGCCCACCGTAATAGCGTAATAGAGCTAGCGTTAAGATCCTAATAGCACAAACGTGGGCTGGATGTGCGAAAACGATTCTGCTCATGTGAGGTGAAATGAGATTAAGGCATAGTTCAATCTCATTGAGGCGAAAGGCTGATGGGTTTCATTACTTGACACTTATGTGAAAAAGTAAGTGAGTACGTGTTTCAACTCACTTGAAATAAGGTAAAATCAGAATGGATTTTACTCCCCCATGCTGCGAAAGCGATTGAAATCACAACCTAACGCGCCTAAGTATCAATACAAAAACATCATTTTAAATGGATTTAGGTAAGCAGATTGTTTTAGATATCACAATAAGACTATTTTTTTAATTACAATCTAAAGTTGCTACCCAATTTTCAAGGCTGCCAATAGGAGGATATGATGCCACTTACACTTTGACTACTAATACTTTTTTTAAATTAAGAGTTGTGTCAGTATACTCTATATCTACTAATTTAAAAATTAAATGTATCATGGTTAATATTGACGAAAGTAATCTTAATATATACTTAAAAGCAATGCAGGATATGAAGGAAGATGACTTCACTAAAAGTGTATTGAAACCCTTATTCGAATCAATGTCGTTTTCCCGAGTTGATTTTGTTGGTGGCCCATATGAGCAAGGTAAAGATCTCATAGCAATCCACGAAATGCCACTAAAAGGGATTAGTATATATGCAATTCAAACAAAAAAAATAGGTGAAGAGTCTAATACTTCTGAAAAGAACGTACTTTCCAATTTAATCGTCCAACTCAGACAATGCTTTACGAAAAAAATAAAACTACATAATGGAGATGAACAACTACCTGACTTAGTATTCTTAGCAACCCCATATCAAGTTAATAACAGATTGCTAAATGAGATACACGAACTATTATTCTTGGATTCTAAAAATGTAGAAATACTTGATGGTCCAAAAGTGATGGATTTAATAAAAAAACACAAGCCATCATTGCTTGAGAATTTAATTTCAATTAGTGATAAATTATATTTGCATGATATAGAACAATTAAACAACATTGAGCTAATATCCGCATTAAATCAAAAAAATTCAATAGATGAATTAAATTGCTATAGTGATTTAGCTTTCTTCATGGGTACTATTGACAGTAATATTTTGCTTGATAGCAGCATTACTGTAAAAAAAGAGAAAGTATTATTATCTAAAAGCTCGTGGGATCTATTTAAGAAAGAAGTTTATTCTCCACTTAAGGACCTTATGGGATTCATCCCTTTAACTCAAACCGCTCAGTGCATTGATAATGTTTTTCGTTCTGAAATAAAAAGATTTAAGTCGGAAGATAATCAAAATACAAAGAAAAATATAGAACAAGTACAACAATTAATTTCAAGCAATACTATTTATATAAAAAGCATCTTAGATGAGATATTATTCTCTATAAATGGAACACGAACTCAAAAAATAGATGAGTTAACATTACATCTGATGAAAGCATGCTACTCTTTAATCAAGGATTGTATTGATTCTTCTTTTTCTCAAGAGAATATTGATGAAATTGCGAGCTTTATCTATCAAAATGATATTGAGGAAATTTCCAAACAGAAAAAGAAAAGTATTTTTCCGGAATTTTTAGACGCAAGTGAAAAAATTAAAACCATAATAAGCCAAAAAAAAGAATTAGTGACATTAGAATCTGAATATGTAGATGAGCCTCTAGTTTCTATATCTTTAGAGTATAATAAAATAGACTCTTGGATTGAAAGGAAATGTAATAATTATAAAAAAGATATTTCTGATATAAATAATCGAAATGACGGAGTGGACATTGTGTTGTTTTTGAGTGAAACACAAAAGACTCTTAATGTTTTAGATGTTTTAATTAATAAGGTAGAAGATAGCAAAAAGTATATAACATTACTAAAAAAACGAAAGACATCTAGTGATGGACTATCCATTTCTCCATTTGAACTTTTTGAAACAAAGCATGATATTGTTGTTTATGGTGGTGCTGGCGCAGGAAAAACGACCACTCTACAGATGTATGTAAAAAAATTATTATTAAATAATTCAATAAAATTTATATATATACCTCTCAATAGATTTATTAATAAAGTTAAAATAATCCTAAATGATGAATATCGTGACTATGATATTTTACTTTCTATTATATTAATTTCTAAGGGAATGGAAGCTACAGATGAAAACATTGTTAATTTAAAAAATTATTTCTCAGATGAAAAAAAATTAAAAATAGTATTGGATGGGCTTGATGAGGCATATGCTAAGTATCCTGGAATTATTAATTCTATAAATGAGTTCAAAATAAAACATACTTCGATACAGATGCTTATATCAAGTCGAGATTGTGTAAGTTATCTTTCAAAAGTTAGTTTTCTTGGGATAACTCTTTTACCTTTTAGTGAGTCACAACTTTATAGATTCATAACATCATGGTTCAAAGAAAAAGATCCAAATCTTGGTCAGCAAGTAATCGAAAGCATTAAGGACAAAGAGCTTTGTGAAATTGTGAAAACACCTCTGCTTGCAACATTATTATGTGACCTTGCGGAAAAAGGAATTGATATACCTTCAAGCGAAAGCGAAATTTTCACAAAACGATTGGAGCTTTTCTGTGGTGTTTATGACACGTATAAAGATATAAAAAGAACCACATTATCTCAAAGCATATTATATAAAGCATCAATTAAAATTGGTTTTTCTTTTCATCAAAGAAACCTTCGCTCAGCAACAAAAGAAGATATAGTAAAGTTTTTGCATAATGATACTAGTTTTAATTATTCAATGAAAACATGTTTAACTGCCGTAGAGGAATTAATTGATCCTTGTAATATTCTTGTTTTTGATAATATATCTGAGACTTTTTCTTTTGGTCATTTAAGATATCAAGAGCATTTGGCATCTTTGGAGTTAATCCAGAATAGATCGATAGAAATCATTCATTATTTAAAAATTGATTGGTGGCGCGGTGCTTTATGTCTTTATGCTCAATCTTGTGAGTTCTATTCATTAATAGATGATTTCACCATTAAATATCACAATATAGAGCCAGCCTTAATCACACTGAGAGAAATGGCAAAGTTTCGCCCACAAAAAGAAAAAAATAATATAAATTATCTTCTCCAAAAGTATGAAGAAACTGACGATAGTTTTTTATATAAGAATGATTGGGATATAGATTATTATTGATAATAATTTAGCATTCAATTTATCCGAAAAAGAATATAGTTAAAAGCCATCTACTATTCAGATGGCTACCCTTCCTTAGTTTCCTTGATCACTGGAAAAACTAATTATCTTACTCAGTGAAGATATTGTAGTACTTTACTCCACCATTTTTTGTTTGTGGCTGGATGCACATATTCCCCTTCAAAATCACTTACAGTAACAAGGTAAAACTTATACTGGTGTTCTATGCTTATCTTCTTTGGTTTGGCTAACCTATGAGTTAGCCAAATCAGAGAAACTAAAAGTACCTTTCCTGCCAGAAAAAGCATTTTTATTCAGATTACTTCCTGCCTATTAAAAAATTACTGGTAAAACTATTCATTCTGTGAAAGCTTGATATTTCTGGCTTCAATCAGAATATGGACAGTTGTGAACACTTTTTCAGATTTTCTTTGGATGGGGCAGATTTGAAAAAAATTATTCTTCTGGCTGGTCGTTCCTTGTCAATTTTGGCATCCATTCATTTGTAGTTTCGACATTCAAACTCATATTACTGCGAATGCCCTGTTTATTTTTCTTGCCTAAATAGTGCAAGTTATACTCTGCCAATGCGCCCAATATATCCATACCAAATCGGGTAATGGAAATAGGTTTATTCAAGTTATTGCTCTTCATATTAAGTAAAATAGGAATGATAGAGATATTTACGAGGATTAAACGGCATAATTTCCGTATTGCCAATTAATATCCTCTCCTCTTCATAAAAAGCAACCAGATAACCGCAAAAATCCACTAATAAATCTGTACCACGCTTAATGTCCAATGCCTCTTCGGATTTTTATTGTTCTGCCAATAGTTGTCTCGTTTCTTGCTGATCAACAAATCGATGAAGCAAATACCGAATAATCACGGGTAATTCAGTTGTTATTTTATCACGCAGAAACGGAGTACGTTCATGTTCTGATACAACCTCAGAAAAGTTGAAAATTACCCTTCTCCGAGATACTCCGCCACTATGATCACTGAAACTTATTGCATTGTTGTTTACAGTCAGAACTACTGCCGAAATACGGGTTGAATAGGATTGTTTATGCTTCGGATCGATAGAAACTTCATCCCTGTCCATAATCGTCTTAATGCCAGAACCACCTCTTACCATGACGGGTTTGGTCTGGCAGAATAATCAATATGCTCCACAATCACCGCTCGTTACCTCAGATTTTCCAATGCAGCCATACACGCGGAAACGATATTGCTTTTGCCTGCCGGCATAGAGTAGATTTCAGTAAAGATGTTTTTACCGTTGCCTCCGGTTCCTGTCACTTCCAGAAAAAGCTGCCAGTCTAACGGTTTGCCAGCACTGTTTTGTTGTTAGTAATCGTTCCAGTCAATTTTAATGGCATCCGGTGGCAATGTTACCTACTCTTTGCGTATCTGAAAACTTGATTACATGCCTGCCTGATCTTTTTCAACTTATCGAGAATGCCGCGTTGTTCCATTTTACGCAGGACTGTGAGCATGTCTAAAGGTTTGATATCGGTGATGGCGTGTTTGCCAATGAAAGGAAAAATATCTTTTGTGAAGCCTTCTAAAAGGTCTTCTGCATATCCCTTTGACCAGTTAGGGAGCTTGTAGGCGTGCCATTCAAGGGCAATTTTCTCAAAGCTGTTATTTACGATGAGAGCCTTTTCCCTTTTTTCCTGCCTTTTGACCAGCCCCGGATCATCGCCATTTGCCAATATTTTCTTGGCGTCTTCTCTTTTGTTTCTGGCTTCTGCCAAAGTTACGGTGGGATAAGTACCAAATGCCAATCGCTTTTCTTTACCCGCAAAACGATATTTTAACCGCCAACATTTGGAGCCATTCGGGAAAATTTCTAAGTACATGCCCCCACCATCGGAGAGTTTGTACGATTTGTCTTTGGGCTTAGCGGTGTCTATCTGTCTGGCTGTCAACTTCATTTGGGGGCATCTATTTTGATTGAACCTAACAATGCCCCGATTATGCCCCCAAAGATCTGTAGATTTCAACATACCCTAGTAGACATCGATAGATTGTAGTTTCTTGGTTTTCTTTGTTTTTTAAGGGATTTGTAGACTTTAGAAGACGTTTGGAGACTTTATGATGGCACGCCCTACAGGATTCGAACCTGTGACCTACGGCTTAGAAGGCCGTTGCTCTATCCAGCTGAGCTAAGGGCGCATCTTGAGAGATGAGCTGCATCAGTAATGCTCTGATGCGGGGAGAGATTATACGGTGACAACTCCTTGAGTCAATGGCTTTTCTGCTTATAGATCTTCATCTGGCTATTTTCTGATTATCAATAAAACTGACATCACGTTCATGTTCTGACAAAATAGGCTGTATCCCAATGTTTGATTTATGGATTTATTCGTACATGCCAGCAAAAATTATTGACGGGAAAACGATTGCGCAGACAATCAGAAGTGAAGTCGCAGTGCGTGTTCAGCAACGTGTTGCTGCGGGAAGACGCGCTCCTGGTCTTGCCGTTGTGTTAGTCGGCGAAAACCCTGCTTCTCAAATTTATGTCGCAAGCAAACGCCGTGCCTGTGAGGAAGTCGGGTTTGTTTCCCGTTCCTATGACCTGCCAGATACCACCAGCGAAGCAGAGTTGTTGAATCTTATCGATCAACTCAATAACGATTCAGAAATTGATGGAATTTTGGTTCAGCTCCCTTTACCTGCCGGTATTGATAACGTCAAAGTTCTGGAACGTATCCAGCCTGATAAGGATGTTGATGGTTTCCATCCCTATAATATTGGTCGTTTGTGTCAACGTGCTCCAAAGCTGCGTCCCTGTACTCCGCGCGGTATCGCAACGTTGCTTGAGCGTTGTGGAATCAACACTTATGGGCTGAATGCGGTCATTATCGGCGCTTCAAATATTGTTGGTCGTCCAATGAGCCTGGAGTTGTTATTGGCTGGTTGTACCACTACGGTGACTCATCGCTTTACCAAAGACTTACGTCATCATGTGGAGCATGCAGATTTACTCATTGTGGCGGTCGGTAAACCGAACTTTATTCCCGGTGAGTGGATTAAACCCGGCGCTATTGTTATTGATGTAGGAATTAATCGTTTGGAAGATGGCAAAGTCATCGGCGATGTTGATTTTGAAACTGCATCCGAACGTGCAAGTTGGATCTCTCCGGTTCCAGGGGGGGTTGGCCCGATGACAGTCGCGACACTTATCCAGAATACCTTGCAAGCCTGCGAGGAATACCACGATGTGGAAAAAATTGAAGGTTGTTGATGGAAATTTTTTATTTAGAAGGCCACCCTCATGTGGCGTTGTGTGATCTGTTGAAGTTTCAAGGGTGGAGTGAAAGCGGCGCTAGCGCTAAAGCGGTTATCGCTGAAGGTCTGGTTGAAGTCAATAATCAGATAGAAACCCGTAAACGTTATAAAGTTATAGCCGGGCAGGTTATTACTTTTCATGGTAAATCTGTCCACATTAAAGAATGATTAAAGCGGGCTCCCTTAAAAATGAAGGGAGCCGTAGATTGCGGGTAAAGTCCTGGCTTTTTGGTTGGGACTAACCGAAAGAGTGTTTAATCGGTATGTCTGGGCAATGAGTAAAGCGCGGGCAAAAAGGAGAAGGTAGAACATATTCTCGGATGTTAAATAACATCGTGGTTATCGTTGATAGATATTAAACTTGATTTAACTGAGTGCCTTATAAGCTGAATGGTTTTGGGTAAATCCGACAAGTTTTTGCTATCAGTTGACCGAAGTATCTGTAGTTAAAAGATATCTCAATGTAAAATAACAAAAGTATAAACGTTTTATCGCCCTTTTAATATCTATACCCTTCATCTTTCAAGCTGCTGCTTTGTTGGCTGCTTTCACTCACCCCAGTCACATAGTTATCTATGCTCCTGGGGATTCGTTCACTTGCCGCCGCGCTGCAACTCGAAATCTATTAGGTATATAATTATCGCTTTGCTGTTTATTGTATAAATCGGCTTGCTTAGGTTTTAAAATGAAGTGAAAACAGATAGTTAAAATGATGATGAAAAGATTATTGCGGTAAATAAAGATTAAATCTGATAGCTAATGCATAAGATTAATCCTGTTGAATGTAAAAAGGGCTAAGTAGAAAAGTTTTTTTACGCCGGAGATAAATGGGAGTTTGAAAAGATTTTAGCTTCAATATTTGAAGGTTAAATGAGTTGATAACCAAAATGGATACTTTTATCAATATCAATTGATTTTATTGGAAGTTTTTATTTTACCCTGCAATTCTCCATTTTATTTACTGTGATACGCCAAGGCGATAAAGCAACCTTAGTTAAGCGTGATTTTAATCATCCACCAGGATAAGTTTTTTCATGCGAGTACTCTCATGGTGTTTTGTGCAGGTGGTATTGAGATAGCACAAGGTCGCTTGGCAAATGGTATAAAGTTTTAATAATATTCAGTAAGTATGCTGTATTTAAGGTTTTATACGTTTTTAGTATTTACCACACTTATGAATATTGCAGGTTTAATACTGGGTTATTTTAACGCAATACTTATTGAAAAATGTATAATCTGATGATAATTTAAACTTAATGTGCTGATTTTAATGATAAAACAAACCAGTGGAGTAAATAGTTTGGAATTAAATCAAGTAATTAAAGCTCTTAATGAATCTGGTAACAACTGGACTGTAGAGCAAATAGGTGAATGTCTTGCAATTACTAACGAAGACGGAATTAAGGCTCATCTGGCTATTTGTGGCAGGCAAATTACAGTGGAAGCATTGCTGTTTTCGGAAGAGAATGTTTTAGATCCCGCTTCTTTAAATCAGTTTATTTTAGAAACGCATAAAATGATGCCTCTGACTTCAGTTGGAATAACTAAAGTAGATGGTCAATCTTACTATACTGCTTTTGGTTCATTGTCATCAGAATCAAAACAAGAAAGCGTTGTCATCGAAGTCTCTATGCTGTTTGCCAACATCACTGAGCTTCTTGATGCGTATTCTGAGTTTCTAAAATAACAATGTAGGGGAAAGGTCAATGAATGTATGGAAAAAGCTTTTTAAGGCAATTAAAGGAACGGTAAATAACGCGGCAGAATCTGTCGCTGATGGCAACGCACTGACGATTCTTGATCAGGAAATCCGAGAAGCAAAAGCAGAAATCCGCCGTGCGGATGAAAGCCTGGTTAGCATTATTGCTAAGCGAAAAATGGCGGAGAAAAAGGTTTCTGATATCAAAAATAGTATTACAGAGTACGAGGGGTATGCTCGCTCTGCTGCGGGTAAAGGTGACAATGGGCTTGCTCTGGAGTGTGCTCAGAAAGTTGCGACTCTGCGTGACGAGTTGGAAAGAGAGCAAACGTTGTTTGAATCGTTCCAGAAGGCTGAAACGACGCACCGACACAATGTGCAAGAAGCGAAGAAAAAGGTGTCTCAGCTTGAGAATCAGGTTGATTTGGTTAAGGCGACTGAACAGGTGCAGAAAGCTCAGGCTGCGACTCAAAGCTCTGTGGTTGGCGCCTCGTCAAAAACATCTACCGCCCTTGATTCCCTTGAGCGTATCAAGTCACGTCAGGCTGAGAAAGCGGCGCAGTTCGAAGCTCAACAGGAGCTTCACGATAGTATGACTTCTAGCGATCTGGATAAAAAGCTTAAAGAGGCAGGCATAACTTCAAACTCTACGTCGTCCGCAGAAGATGAACTTGCCCGTATCCTTGGCAAGTAAATACTCAGTTGTTAAATCAAGATCCTGCTTTTAAAGTGGGATCTTCCTATCAAGAGACGTTTTTATGCTTTCCAAAATCGCAGATGCGTTTAAGAGCGCATTCGGGGGTAAGGCAGTTGCGCCTGTTGTTCCAAAGGTGCCGGAAGTATTAGGTTTGCGTATTGGTGGTGTATTTGAGATAGACCCGCTGATGCTAAAACTGATTGAGTCTGACCTAACAATCGAAAATGCGGCTTCAACTCAGCTTATATGTTCCGTTGGTGTTGTCGACTTAGGTGATAACGTGCGTTTGGTTCGTTATTACACGGATGACGAAGGTTACCTTCAAGTGCTGCAAGAAGGTGAGGGGGATGACGGTGTGAAGGAGGTGAGTCTCTGGTACTTTTACGAAACTAAACCGATCGATTCACAAGCTCAATGGGATGCGCTGATTAAAAACGGTATTGTCACGCCAAATGGGGAATATGATCTCGACGGCACCCAGTTCTCTCGGTTGTGGGACAATGTTAAGCCTGTGGCTGTTACCGAGAAAACTTACAGTAAAGAGGGGCGTATAACTGAAACTGATCAGTTTGTGATGGTGTATACGCGTCAGGTTACTCATAACAGAACAGAAGAGCTTCAAGTTGTGGGAGAAGAAAAAGTTGTCGGGAATCACCTGGATAGATTAATGGTATTGAGCACCGGTATTCAACTTAACCAAACTGATTTTAAAGTGGTGGCATAAATGATCACATTGGAAAATGAAGAACAGGCTTTCACTCAGTTTATGCACGGTGTAGGCAATTTTGGGTTGTGTTTTGGTTTGGCGCTGGTTTTTTTCATCGTTTTCAAATTTATCTACACAATAATTACTCCGCATGATGAGTGGAAATTGATCAAGGAAGAGAAAAACACAGCTGCTGCGATATCGCTTGGCGGTGCGCTGGTTGGTTACAGCATCGCCATTGCAAGTGCGGCAAGCAACTCTGTTGGCGTCATTGATTTCGTGATGTGGAGTGTTATTGCGTTGTTGGCCCAGATTGCTGGTTTTTTCATGGTTCGCATATTTATGATGCCAAAGATTGTATCTCGCATCGAGAATAATGAGGTCCCGGCTGCGGTTGTGCTGGCGGCGGTGTCAATTTCTGTTGGTCTTTTAAATGCAGCTTGCATGACTTACTGATTTGGGGATCGTATGACGAACGGCAACAAAAAGCGCAGAATGCGCAGCACCGCCATTAACATTGAGAGTAAACGTAAATATTGGCGTGGGTTCTCATTCACGTCATTGGCGCTCAGTGTGGGTTCACTCGTGGGTTGCGGTCAATCGGCGGATGAACTGTCAATTAATATCTATAAGGATTTGGCGTCTTGTCAGAATAATCCAAAGAATACGATTGCTGCTCAATGTGAAGCCACATATCAGGCGGCATTACGTGAAGCAGAACGCACTTCGCAGAAATTTCGTAAGAAAGCCATGTGTGAGCTTGAGTACGGTGAGTGTGAAGCAATGCCGGGGGCTGTAGGTTATCGACCGAAGATGGCCGCTTTTATGATGGCAGAGGTGAAGCCAGAACAGTTTAACCAATACGACATGGCTGAAAAGTACCGTAATGTGTTTTACCAGCCGCTATTTACTTCAACGTCAGGCTATAGCGACTTGTACGGTAAGCTTTTTTTCGCTGATAGTAAGGTCATTGGCGCTTATTCCGATATTAGCAACATCCAGTACGAGATGAACCGACGTTATTTGCATCCGCTGGAGACGGTTCGTTTGCCAATTGAGAAAGAAGTTTCTCAAGGTGGAACACATGTCGTTGCAGGTATAAACCCTATACTGGGCTCCCGATCAACTTCTTATATTACATCTGGGATCGTTGATGAAATCGGTGATTACTCAGCGCGTAAGCATAAAGAGAGAATGTATCGAGAGCGCTTGATACGTGAAAATGAGCAAAAATTTAAAAACAGCAATTCCCGTTATTCTGGTTATGATAGTAAGCCAATCGTTACCACCAAGTCTTCTGGGGGTTTTGGTTCAACATCTTCCGCTAAATACAGTTGGGGGGGTTAACCAGCGCTGACATTTTATTCTCGGGCTTCTTGTTATCAGTGTTTTGCATAGAGTCATTATTGCTGTATTAAGCATTATCAAAGGGTTAACGTCATGCTTCAGATCCCAACAACACCTCGTCATGACTGGAAAGCGCGAGCAAAAGAATTTGGGTTTGGTTTCCATACAATCGATAATGAACCGTACTGGACGGAAGACCATTACTATCAGTTTACTCTCAAGCAAATTGAAGAGCATATTGAAGAGCCGACCGCGGAAATCCACCAGTTGAGTCTTCAAGCCGTAGAGCGAGTAGTCAACAGTGATGAGTTGATGGCTAAATTCCAAATTCCAGAAGCAATGTGGTCATTGGTTCGTGCATCCTGGCAGCGCAGAGATCCAAGCCTCTATAGTCGTCTTGATTTTGCTTATGATGGTAAAAACCCGGCGAAGTTATTGGAAATTAACTCAGATACGCCGACCTCTATTTATGAACATGGTTTTTTTAGTTGGCTGTGGTTGGAAGATAAAGTTAACCGTGGCGAATTGCCTCATGCTGCTGATCAATTCAATTTACTACAGGAGCTGCTTGTTAATCGCTTCTGTGAATTGAAACCCTTTTTGCCATTCAATACGCTTCATTTTGCTTGCTGTAAGGGCACAGAAGAGGACAAAGGTTCGGTTGATTACATGGCTGATTGTGCCAAAGATGCCGGTATTCATACCGAGTTTGTCTATATTGAAGATATTGGACTCAGCGAGTGTGGTAAGTTTACGGATAGTAATAGCAAGATCATTGATTCTATATTCAAGTTGTACCCGTGGGAGTTCATGTTTCGTGAAGAATATGCTCAACACTTGGTTACGGCGGGTGTTAACTGGTTTGAGCCAATGTGGAAATGCATCACCTCGAATAAGTCAATTTTGCCATTGCTTTGGGAAATGTTTCCAGGACACCCAAATTTGCTTGAAGCTTATTTTGCCGATGATCCGCAAGCCAAGCGCCTAACTCACTACGTTATGAAGCCTATATTCAGCCGTGAAGGAGCGAATATTAGTATTCATAAAGATGGCAAAGTGGTTGAAGAGGTAGATGGTCCTTACGGTGAGGAGGGTTATATTGTACAGCAGTACACCCCATTGCCAAAGATTGGTGATAGCCATGTTCTTATCGGTAGTTGGCTCGTGAATGATACGCCGGCTGGCCTATCGGTCAGGGAAGATATTGGCAGGATCACGAAAGATACATCACGATTTGTGCCTCATATTATTTTAGGTTAATGATTCTATAACTATCTGTTTCGTAATGATAAATTTTCCTGCCTAAAATAGAGAGTTGATATATTTATTTCTGGAGCAGGGTGGAAGACCCTGCTTTCTGGCTTTTTGTCAACATCCAACTTTATCGCTGAAATGTCATATTGGTATGATTTTTCATCCATTTTTTAACATGTATTCTCCTTCTTCTTTATTACTATGGTGAAGCACTGTGCGCATCAGAAGTCGATCCAATTCGGTATCTGCGAGGTGTTTTTTGTCTTTGAGTTCGCAGCGGGTAACTGAATCATCCAATTCGCGGCAGATAAAGTTATGAATACGCTTAAAACGTGGGCTATATTCCGTTTCGTCAGCGTTACGCTTGATGGCAAGTAGAGTCTGTATCTCTTGCATCAGCGCTGTGTCTGCAACAGTTCCGGCCAGCAAGGTGTCGAAGCGCATCGGAGGTACGCCTTTACCGGCTTCGATCCAACGTACCGCCAGCAATGGGCGTAGTACATAAAGGTATTTTTTCAGCCGAATTTTCTCGCCTTGCAGATAACCACGAAAGTTTTTCTTCGCCATCGACAGATAGTGATATCGCGCTCTGTTGTTGGAGAAATAGTCTGGTAATAGGGCACGTAGCGCCGCCATAAACTCCACGTCTTCGTAGTAGATTACCGGTGAGTCTGCCCATTCCATCAATGTCGGGTTGGCTCGTTTCAGCAACCCTAAAGTTTTACGCAGTTCCCAACCACAGATATCTAGCTCGTTGCTGATCGGTAGCTCAATAACATCCCGAGAGGGATCGACGCGTAAGTACCATGATGGCGCATGTACATAAATAAAACGTACATCGTAATCACTGTTTGCCGAGGCAAATCCCCAACCGCGGCTACCTGATTCACAGGCGTAGAGTATTCGTATTTGCAGCTCTGTCTCAAGTTGCGCCAGTTTTTGGCATATGTGCTGCTTCATGATGTCACTGATACCAAATTTTTCTTTCATCTTGATTATCCTTTTACGCAAACCACTTGACGCAGGGTGTGAACGATTTCTACTAGTGAAGACTGAGCGGCCATTACAGCCTCAATGTCTTTGTAGGCCATCGGAATTTCATCGATGACGTCGCTGTCCTTGCGGCATTCCACGTGTGCTGTGGCACGCTTCTGATCCTCTATTGTGAAGCGTTTTTTCGCTGCCGTGCGGCTTAATACTCGTCCTGCACCGTGGCTGCATGAGCAAAAACTCTCTTCGTTTCCCAGACCGCGCACGATAAAGCTTTTCGCGCCCATTGAACCAGGAATGATGCCCATGACGCCTTGGTGTGCAGCGACTGCGCCTTTGCGTGTTACTAACACGTTTTGGCCGAAGTGCTGCTCCTGTTGTACATAGTTGTGGTGACAATTTACCGCTTCCATCGTGGCAGTGAACGGCTTTGCTATTACCGTCGCCAGTGCTGCCAGTGTATGTTGCATCATGACTTCGCGATTATGGCGGGCGAAGTTTTGTGCCCAACCGACTGCTTCCATATAATCGGTAAAGTGACGGCTGCCTTCCTCAAAATAGGCCAGGTTACGATCAGGCAGGTTAGCGATATGTTGTTTCATGTCCTGCTGGGCAAGGGTGATAAATAGATTACCAATGGCATTTCCTACACCGCGGGAGCCACTATGCAGCATTACCCATACCCGGTCAGATTCATCCAGACACAGCTCAATGAAATGATTACCGGTACCTAGTGTCCCTAAGTGCTGATGGTTATTGGTTTTCAGTAATTGTGGATATTTATCGGTTAGGCGTTTAAACCCGGTTTGTAACATGCTCCAATGGCGATCGACGGTTTTTGGCGGTTGCTGCCAGGCGCCTTTATCCTGACCGGTACGGTTTGCCGTGCGTCCATGTGGTACAGCGATTTCAACAGCATGGCGGATCGTATATAGGTTGTCCGGTAAATCTTTGGCATTCAATGAGGTACGTACTGCCATCATGCCACAGCCGATATCTACGCCTACCGCGGCTGGAATAATCGCTCCACGAGTCGGGATGACACTGCCGATGGTTGAACCTTTCCCAAGATGTACATCAGGCATAACCGCTAAATGGCTAAATATGAAAGGCAATTTTGCTATATTTAATAGTTGTTCACGAGCCTCTGCTTCTACCGGTACGCCGTGAGTCCACATTTTTATTGGTACACTGTTTGGCGCGGTCATTAGCTCGTAATCGTTTGTTATCACATTGTTCTCCCGGTTACTTAGCCGTCACTATTATTGTAATTTAAAGTAACGAATATTTTTTCTTTTTAATCAATGCTTCTGAATTTGTTTTTTATCTTGATTTTCTCTTAAACCATTAGGAAAATATTGTAAATTGAAACTTTATTCCACTATTAATATAGTATTCTGTTTAATGGTAATTGCAATTATTTGAGTTATTATTTTGTTGAGTAATGTTGAAATTGTGATGTTAATCTATATAAAAATGTATTTATAAAAACATATATGAATTTATTATAGTTTTAAATTATGTTGATAATTGTAAAGGAAATGTAAAATAATTAAATTATTTAATGTTATGATATTTTTGCAATAGTGAGTTTATATACTATTCAAATAGATGTATATATTTTTATAATTATCATGTGGATGTAAATAATTATTAAATGAGTAACATTATCTTTTGATGAAATAATATTTCTATGGTTAGAATAAAATCATGGGCTGAATTTAATATATTTATTGAAAATATCAACATGTGTAGTATATGGCCTATGACATTTTTATTGATTTATTCTTTTTAAATTTGATTTATATCTTATTGATATCAAAATATATTTTTAACCTTATGTTTTATTTGGCTTTTTTGTGGATTTATTTTCATTATAAAGTGTGGAAAATAAACCTCTGCACTATTTATAAC
>NZ_JAZGJN010000277.1:0-74063 GCF_038085095.1 Photorhabdus sp. P32
ATCATATTCAATCCGTTTAAAATGCCTAATGTTTTTAAAATATATATATTGATAATGTGTAAATTTAGTTAATGGTTAATTTGAAGTATGAAGATTAAAGATGAAAAAGATAAAGTAATTAATAGAAGGATTTTGTGCATTATTATATTATTAGGCATGATTTTTGATAAATTTTTCTAATGATTTTTGCTGCTGTTTGGGTTGTCGAGAGTCGAAATAGGTCTATTTTTCTGGCTATCTCTATGCTGGATATTGGTTGTTATGCAATCAATAAAATGTTGTTATAGTTGTTTTTTTATTCATTATCTTACTGTATTTTATGCTATTTTTGTATGGTTAGTGTTATCTGCGCATGGGGGTATACATTTTTAGTTAAGCCTTTAGGTTAAAAAAAGCACAAATCTAAACGAAAAGTGATCATACCAGTATCTTTTTTGCAACTAAATTTTACATAAACTTAATCTGTTTTATCGTACAAATGGAGATACCGGATCTCAGAATAAGATGATTGTTTATACTTATTACTCAGGGATAAAACTGTCTTTTTTGATGCTAGTTTGACTAAGGATAGGATTTTTTATCGTTATTTTAAATTTATAAGTTTAATAGATCGTATAAAATCAAAAAATATATCTAATATTTTTATTTAGATAATTTAACTTATTAAAATTGAGAATTCGGATTTTATTTAATTGTTTGAATAGTTAATGAGCAATTCATCGATTAAATGCATATTAAAAGCCCTTGTTTTTGTGAGTTATGTCACATAGTATTTAAAATTGCGCCCTCTTTCCGTTGTATAAGTCGATGATTCAGGAGTAAAGTTGTTCCGTATTAAGAATATTCTTAATCGCCAATGAAAAATGTTATATCAGGTAACGCAATAATACTTTTGTAGCTCACTACCGTAATATTTTTGAAGTTGGATGAATCAAAAGTAATACAAAGGATGGTTACTGCTCTGACTAAGCCTGTATATTTTAGTTATGTAAGAGATTATTAATCCCTAAGCTATTTTAGGAATTTTGTCACGAGTGGTTTTTCGAACACTTAACTGATTTTTTAATGTAATCGGACGGGATAGAGAAATGAGTACGGTTGAATTGCTCAAACATATTTATGACATAAATTTATCGTATTTGCTTTTAGCTCAGCGATTAATTAACCATGAAAAAGCGTCAGCGATGTTCCGTTTAGGTATTAGTGATTCTATGGCTGATACGTTGTCTGAATTGACATTACCTCAGTTGGTCAAGCTCGCTGAGACTAATCAATTAGTCTGTAATTTCCGGTTCGAAGACAGTGAAACTATTCAGCAGCTTACTAGGGAATCTCGAGTGGATGATTTACAACAAATACATACAGGCATTTTGTTATCTACTCATTTATTTCAGAAGTTATCTTCGAAAGATGATACGTCAGTGAAAAAAAGAGCATAAGAGATGGCCGAGAAAAGTATAGTTCAAGAAGCTAAGGATATACAGTTGGCGATGGAACTCATCACTTTGGGGGCACGGTTACAAATGCTTGAAAGTGAAACGCAATTGAGCAGAGGGCGACTGATTAAGCTTTATAAAGAATTGAGGGGAAGCCCCCCGCCAAAAGGGATGCTGCCTTTTTCAACTGATTGGTTTATGACGTGGGAACAGAATATTCATTCATCGATGTTCTATAATGCCTATCGTTTTTTGCTCAAGAGTGGTTATTGTGAAGGTGTAGAAGCTGTTGTTAAAGCGTATCGACTCTATCTTGAACAATGTCCCCCTGTTGAAGGAGATGTCCCGGTTTTGGCGTTGACTCGCGCCTGGACTTTGGTACGTTTTGTCGACAGCGGCATGTTGCAACCTTCACAGTGCCGTACCTGTGGCGGAACTTTTATTACTCATGCTCATCAACCTGTGAATAGCTTCGTTTGTAGCCTCTGCCAACCGCCATCGCGTGCAGTAAAAAAACGTAAACTTTCCTCTCAGTCTGCCGATACTAATTCACAACTGCTGGATGGACTTGCTCAGCACGCAGTATGAATTTAAATGGGAAAATTATTCCTACAGGTTACGGATGGTACTTTTTCTCCTGTAACCTGTATTGAAACCACAACCATTCTGGATTCAGACTGTTCAACTTCCCATCCGCTCACCAACTTAGCTAAAGGATATCGCGTGTTAGTATTTTTAGGATATATCGTAGTTTTTGGTGCGGTAATCGGTGGTTACCTGATTGTAGGTGGTCATTTGGGCGCACTTTATCAACCCGCTGAATTTTTAATTATTACTGGTGCTGGTATCGGTGCTTTCATTGTGGGTAACAACGGAAAAGCGATTAAGGCAACATTGCGTGTTTTGCCAAAGGTAATGCGTAGATCTAAATATAACAAAGTGATGTATATGGATCTGATGGCGTTGCTTTTCCGGTTGCTAGCAAAATCCCGCATGCATGGTCTCTTAGCATTAGAGCGAGATATCGAACATCCTCAGCAGAGTGATATTTTCACCCAGTATCCGCGTTTGCTTAAGGATAAGCATTTGATGGATTTTATCACTGACTACATGCGATTGATTGTCAGCGGCAATATGAATCCTCATGAAATTGAAGCTTTGATGGATGAAGAAATTGAAACTTATGAGCAGGAAAGTGAGATCCCGGCAACCAGTTTGACGATGGTTGGAGATTCTCTTCCTGCTTTTGGTATTGTCGCCGCAGTTATGGGGGTTGTTAATGCTTTAGGTTCGGCAGATCGCCCGGCAGGGGAGCTTGGCGTGCTGATTGCTCATGCAATGGTTGGGACATTCCTCGGTATTTTGTTGGCATATGGTTTTGTCTCACCACTGGCGACATTGCTGCGTCAACGCAGTGGTGAACACATTAAAATGATGCAATGCATTAAAGTGACATTATTATCCAGTCTGAATGGTTATGCACCGCAAATCGCTGTTGAATTCGGCCGTAAAACACTGTACCTCACAGATCGTCCTTCTTTCACTGAATTGGAAGAACATGTTCGCCGGGTAAAAGCGCCTGTCCAACAAGAAACTGAAGAACAAGTATGAAGGCGCGTAACGTCTCTGTCATTAGGGTAAAAAGACGTAAAAGAAATGGCATCAAACATCATGGTGGTTCATGGAAAATTGCTTATGCTGACTTTATGACCGCCATGATGGCGTTTTTTCTGGTTATGTGGCTGCTGGCAATTTCCAGCCCGCAAGAACTGACCCGAATTGCAGAATATTTCCGTACCCCGTTACAAGTTGCAATCAATAAAGGCGAGCGTAGCAGTGATAGCTCCAATCCTATTCCAGGAGGAGGAGAAGATATACTTCATCAGGAAGGCGATATTCTGCGTCAGGTTGAAGTCGTTGAAGCTAATGATGAGGCTCGCAAATTAAATAGGCTGCGTGAACAACTTGATCAATTGATCATTACTGATCCCCGCCTTAAAGCATTACGTCCACATCTGTTGATTGACATGATGGATGAAGGGTTACGTATCCAAATTATTGACCGGGAAAACCGGCCAATGTTTATGGTTGGCAGTGCAAAAGTTGAAAGTTACATGAGTGACATTTTGCGGGCTATTGCACCAATCTTGAACGATATTCCCAATAAAATCAGCCTATCCGGTCATACCGATGACTTGAAATATGCTAATGGCGAGCGTGGTTACAGTAACTGGGAGCTTTCCGCAGATCGGGCGAATGCATCAAGGAGAGAGCTGTTGATAGGTGGGCTAGATGAAGGAAAGATATTGCGGGTGGTTGGCATGGCTTCAACGGTTCGCCTGAAACAGGAAGATGCCAGCGCCCCGGTTAACCGTCGCATCAGTATCTTAGTGCTCAATAAGCAAGCGGAAGAGCGGATTGAACAGCAAAACACTGGCAGCGATTCCTTGATTATTAATGATAGTCAGGAAATTCACGAGGTGATTGGAAAGGATTCGACTGAAAGTAGGCCAACACAACAGTCTAATGAAATCACAGTATTGGCCCAGCCAGCACCAGCATCGCTGAGCGCTGAGCCTAATCGTGTACCGACTAAGGTGACAAAGTAACAATGGATATTACCGAGTTTTATCAGACCTTTTTTGATGAAGCAGACGAATTGCTGGAGGATATGGAGCAGCATCTATTGCAGCTCGATCCTGATGAGCCGGATCAGGAGCAATTGAATGCTATTTTTCGTAGTGCTCACTCAATAAAAGGTGGCGCTGCGACTTTTGGTTTTATCAAACTACAGCAAACCACGCATGTTCTGGAAAATTTGCTGGACAGCGCCAGACGAGATGAAATGAGTCTGACGACTGATATTATCAACCTGTTTTTAGAAGCGAAAGATATTATGCAGCAACAGTTGGATGCCTATAAAAGTTCTCAGGAGCCGGATGAAAGTGCGTTTACCTACATCTGTGAGACTTTGCGCCAGCTTGCATTGGAAGTACAGGAAGAGAATGAAGGCGAGGTTGAGGCTGTCATTGATACGATAACGCCAGAGATGCCTGAATCTGAGCCAGAATTAAAATCAGAACCTGTTGCTGCTGAAAACCAGCAAGGTAGGGTTCGGGTTCATCTTTCTGGTCTGAAAGAGCGTGAAGTTTCTCTGATGCTTGATGAGTTGAGTAATCTGGGGGAGGTTTATGATGCTGAACAGACTAGGGATAGCGTTGAAGCATCCTTGGTAACATCAGCCACAGAGGACGATATTACCGCAGTGCTCTGTTTTGTTATTGAACCGGAACAGATCACTTTCTTGCCGGTAGCTGAACCCAAAGCTAAAGTTACAGATACAACTAAAGTCGTTAAAGCAACCACGCCGGAAAAAGGTTCCACTCCGCCTGTCGGGCGTCCTGCGCCGACACCACCGGCTGGATCGCCACGTCAACGGGCGGAATCTTCCAGTATTCGGGTTGCGGTTGAGAAGGTTGATCAACTGATAAACTTGGTTGGTGAATTGGTTATTACCCAATCTATGTTAGCTCAGCACTGTAACGCTCTTGAACCGACTTTGCATGGCGATTTGTTAAATTGCATGGTGCAGTTGCAGCGAAACTCCAGAGACTTGCAAGAATCTGTGATGTCTATTCGTATGATGCCAATGGAATATGTGTTTAGCCGTTACCCGCGTTTAGTCAGGGATCTTGCTAGCAAGCTGAATAAAAAAGTGGATCTCACTTTGGTTGGCAGTTCCACTGAATTGGATAAAAGTTTAATCGAACGCATTATTGATCCCCTAACTCATCTAGTCCGTAACAGTCTGGATCATGGTATTGAAGAGCCAGAAGCTCGGCTTGCTGAGGGCAAACCTGAAACGGGTAACCTGACACTTTCTGCTGAACATCAGGGAGGGAATATCTGTATTGAAGTCGTGGATGACGGCGCCGGGCTAAATCGTGAAAAGATTCTGGCTAAAGCGATGTCACAAGGATTATCGGTTAGCGAAAACATGAGTAATGAAGAAGTTGCTATGTTGATTTTTGCCCCAGGTTTTTCCACGGCTGAAGTTGTAACAGATGTATCTGGCCGCGGTGTAGGAATGGACGTGGTTAAGCGAAATATTCAGGAAATGGGAGGACAAATCCAGATTAACTTCCAGGCCGGTAAAGGGACAGTGACGCGGATTTTGTTGCCTCTGACACTGGCAATCCTTGATGGTATGTCAGTGAAAGTGAATGACGAAGTGTTTATTTTGCCATTGAGTGCGGTGGTGAGTTCTCTTCAGCCGCAGGAAGAAGATATTTATCCCTTGGCGGGCGATGAAAAATTATTGCATGTCAGAGGAGAATACTTGCCGCTAATTAAGTTATACCGGGTTTTTGATATTCCTGATGCCAAAATAGATCCGACGAAAGGGATTGTTGTGATAGTACAAAGTGCCGGTCGTCGTTATGCCTTGCTGGTTGATCAATTAGTTGGACAACATCAAGTGGTCGTGAAAAATATCGAAAGTAACTATCGCAAAGTACCCGGGATCTCTGCTGCCACAATTATGGGAGATGGTAGTGTGGCGTTGATTATTGATGTTTCTGCCTTGCAGCAACTCAATCATGACCAATTGGCGCTTAGCAAAGCTGAGTTATTAGCAAAAAATAAGCACTGAGTTGAATGGGGGAGTACCCCGTAGAAAATCGTCAATCTCATAGTAAAAGGTAAGATCATGTCGGCCATAGAAGCGTTTAATAAATTGTCAGGAGAAACTGCCGGGGAAGGATATCTGATCTTTACCCTAGGTAATGAAGAGTATGGTATCGAAATACTGAAAGTACAGGAGATCCGGGGCTATGATCAGGTCACCCGTATTGCAAATACTCCGGCATTCATTAAAGGGATAACCAATCTACGTGGTGTTATTGTACCTATTATTGACCTGAGAATTAAATTTGCTCAAGAAACGGTTACCTATAATGATAATACCGTTGTTATTGTTCTGAATCTGTTAAACCGGGTGGTGGGTATTGTGGTTGATGGCGTTTCAGATGTTTTATCGCTCAAAGCTGAGCAAATCTGCCCGGCGCCTGAATTTGCAGTAACGTTATCTACTGAGTATCTGACAGGATTGGGGTCACTCGATGATCGCATGCTGATTTTAGTGGATATTGAGAAATTGCTTAATAGTGAAGAGATGGCGCTAGTCGACTCAGTGGCTAAAAACTAATCATTATACCCTATGGATTTCAAGATGCATCGCGACGGCAAAGGAACGAATCCCCGGGAGCATAGAGAACTCTGTGACCGGGGTGAGTGAGTGCAGCCAACAAAGAGGCAACTTGAAAGATGACGGGTATAAATGTGGCTGCCATCATCGACAGATGGCAGCCAATTCTTGTCTATAATTCCCGTAAATTCCAAATCAGAAAAAATATTCAAATTTCTTTTATTCAACCCGTAAAGTTTCCCTTGGTGATGCCGATAACAGAGCCATGCTGATCTATTGTAAAAAGGGAAAACATGTTTAACCGAATGAAAATAGTGACCGGACTGATGGCGGTCATCATATTATTTGGTGCTCTGCAATTTATATCCGGGGGACTTTTCTTCCATGAGTTGAAAAGTAACAAAGAAAATCTAGAAATACTGGATAAAATGCGGGAACAGCAGACATTTTTGAATGAAACTTGGGTTAATTTGTTACAGGCTCGTAACAGTTTGAACCGTGCTGGCATTCGCTATATGATGAAAAAAGATGAGAGTGTCGATAATTACTACACGTTGGAGCAGTTACTGACTGATGCTAGAAGTAATCTCTCTATCGCAGAACAGCGCTTTGAACAATACGAACAGACTGCTCAATTGCCGATTCATGAATCGGAAAGTCTTAATCGTCTTAAAAAAGCCTATGATGTTTATATTTCAGCGCTGCATGAGCTTATTGTTCTGCTTGAACATGATCGAACGGTAGAATTTTTCAATCAGCCAACGGGCAAATATCAGAGTGCTTTTGAGGAAGAATATAACTTCTATTTGACCCAAAACGATCACCTCTATTCTGATGTGGTATTTGATGCAAATATCTCCTACAGAAATGCGATGATTATGTTGGGTATTGTCATGCTGATTCTGGTTTCAGCCATGATTTTTAGTTGGGTTAGCATCAAGCATAGTTTGCTCAATCCGTTAAACAAATTATTGGAGAACATTAAGGCGCTTTCTACCGGTAATTTGACACAAAATATTACTGTTTCAGGCAGAAATGAGATGAGTACGTTAGCCATTGGCCTGAAGCATATGCAAAAAGAATTTATCACTACTGTCACTAGTGTTCGTCAGAGCAGCGAAAGTATTTATGACGGAACCAGTGAAATTGCTGCGGGAAATAATGATCTCTCCTCGCGTACTGAGGAACAGGTTGCTTCTTTAGAAGAAACCGCCGCCAGTATGGAACAATTGACAGCAACTGTACGTCAAAATGCGGAAAATGCTCGTCAGGCAAGTAACCTGGCTGATAGTGCATCTGAAGTTGCCCGTCAGGGTGGGAAAGTTGTGGCGAATGTTGTACAGACAATGCGTGAAATTGCCGGTAGTTCTCAGAAAATTTCCGATATTACCAGTGTTATTGATGCTATTGCGTTCCAGACTAACATCTTGGCGCTGAATGCCGCCGTGGAAGCCGCACGTGCCGGTGAACATGGACGCGGGTTTGCGGTTGTGGCAGGAGAAGTGCGTAACCTTGCACAGCGTAGCGCTGAGGCGGCAAAAGAGATCAAAGCATTAATAGAAGATTCAGTGAGCCGCGCAGATACTGGTTCTGTTCTGGTTGAGAGCGCCGGTGAAACAATGAATAACATTGTCAGTTCAGTCACCCGTGTAACTGACATTATGGGTGAAATTGCATCTGCATCTGATGAACAAAGCAGAGGGATAACTCAGGTTGGTCTGGCTATCTCTGAAATGGATCGTGTAACCCAACAAAATGCGGCTTTAGTTGAGCAATCCGCTGCGGCTGCGGCTGCACTGGAAGATCAAGCGGCTGGATTGAAGAAACTGGTTTCTCTATTCCAATTGCCGAATCTTGACGATAAATCTCAAACCGAAATGAAAATTGAGCATTTGCCTGTGGCTAAAACTCCTCCTGCTAAATCGAATCCACCGGTGTTGAAGAAAGTCAACAATGTGGAAGAGCAAGCTAATTGGGAAACATTTTAAAACACTAAGCGATAACCGCGGCTGCATTATGCAGCCGTTAACAGAGGTGATTACATGTTAGGCAGGCTTCGTATATCAACCAGTTTATATCTGTTATTGATGATGTTTTGTGTAATGCAGATGATCTCAAGTGGTTTATCACTTGGAATCATTCATGCAGATCAATCCTATATTGAACGAATTGATCTGGGAACACAGAAGAGGGATTCCTTAGGGTTGAGCTGGGCAGCTTTGCTGCAATCGCGTAATACACTTAATCGAATCGCTGTAGGGAAAACGCTGCAACAATCTGAAGCTCATATTGAGAGTATGATCGCTAATGTTAAGGAGACTTTGGATAGGGCGGAAATGCATTTCGCCGAATTTATTGCGCTGCCTAAACTAAGTGAAGAGGATGGCAGTAGTGTATTGCTGGCTTCGGTAGAAACCAGTTATAAAGAATATATCAAAGCGCTTAGAGAACTCTCGGTTTTTTTAGAAAGTGGTAATTATGATGCATTCTTAAACCAGCCGACAGAAAAGTATCAGCAGCAACTTGAATCTGATTTCAACCATTACATGCAGTATATCGGAGAAGAGATTACAACTGCGGTACAAGATGGTCGTCTTTATTACCAAATTGCCGTTGCTATGTTTGCCGGTGCGATCTTAATGGTACTGGTTGTTGCCTGGGCGGCTCATTGGTGGTTGAAAAAGAATCTGCTCAGACCTTTTGCCAATATGCGTAGTCACTTCCAGAATGTTGCGGAAGGAAAACTCAATAAAGAGGTTTCTGTTTTCACCCAAGATGAAATTGGTGAAGTGTTTTTCAAATTGCGTGAAATGCAACGTTCACTTGTTAATTCCATTACTTTGGTAAAAGAGAATACCAACTTAATGTATAGCGGTATTCAGGAAATTACTCAGGGTAATACCGATCTCTCCTCCCGCACTGAAGAGCAAGCGGCATCATTGGAAGAAACCGCAGCCAGTATGGAACAACTGACTGCAACTGTACGTCAGAACGCGGAAAATGCTCGTCAGGCCAGTGAATTGGCGGTATCTGCATCGAAAACAGCTTCTAAAGGGGGCGAACTGACAGTTGATGTTGTGGAAACAATGGATGCAATTGCCAATAGCTCACAGAAAATCAGCGCCATTATCAGCGTTATTGATGGTATTGCATTTCAGACCAACATTCTGGCGCTGAATGCGGCGGTGGAAGCAGCACGGGCCGGTGAACAAGGGCGAGGTTTCTCTGTTGTTGCCGGAGAAGTGAGGGATCTTGCTCAACGAAGTGCCGAAGCAGCGAAAGAGATTAAAACATTAATTAGTGAATCCGTTCAACGTGTAAGCCAAGGTTCCGAGTTGGTTAGCCATGCCGGGAAGACCATGAATGAATTGGTGGTTTCTGTAAATCAGGTGACGGATCTGATGGCTGAAATTGCTGCGGCATCTGATGAACAAAGTCGGGGTATTCATCAGGTAGCACAAGCTGTTACACAAATGGATCAAGTTACTCAGCAGAACGCTGCATTGGTTGAACAGTCGGCCGCAGCGGCAGCGGCACTGGAAGATCAGGCAGATATTTTGGTGCAAATAGTGGCACAGTTTGAGTTACCTGATAATTCAGAAAATAAGCTTGAAAATGAACTTTCACTGACGCTGAGGTCTGCGGATAGCGAAGGGGCAGTCAGTCAGACTCGCTGAGGCCAGATGAAACCAAGTTTAATTGCTTCAGCGACAAGTAGTTTGTCATCTTCGCCGCTGAATCACATGATTCAGCGTTATACCATGTCAGATGCGCATTTTAAGCGCATCTGCCAGCTTATCTATCAACGTGCGGGTATTGTGCTGGCTGCACATAAACGAGAGATGGTTTACAACCGTTTAATTCGGCGTTTGCGCACTCTTGGAATACGTGATTTTGGACAATACCTGTTCATTCTTGAAAGCGACATGGGTAGTGAGGAGTGGCAGGAATTTGTCAATGCGTTGACAACTAACCTGACCGCTTTTTTCAGAGAAGCTCATCATTTTCCTCTGTTAGCTAAACATGCAAGTAAGAAGAATGGAGTGTATCGAGTATGGAGTGCAGCGGCATCGACAGGAGAAGAGCCATATTCGATTGCAATGACGCTAAGCGATGTATTGGGGGAACGTTTTCACCAAGTAAAAATTATTGCCAGTGATATTGATACCCATGTACTAGAAAAAGCACGCAAAGGGGTTTATCGATTGGATGAGTTGCGTCAACTGACCGATCAACAGAAAAAGCGATACTTTTATAAAGGTGTTGGATCTTATGAAGGTTATGCGCGTGTCCGGCCTCAACTTGCCGACATGGTGACATTCCAGCATTTGAACCTGTTAGATCCTAATTGGCCGTTTGAAGAGAAGTTTGATGCCATCTTTTGCCGTAATGTTATGATTTATTTTGATAAAAAGACGCAGGAACGGATACTGCGCCATTTCGTTGCTTTGTTAAAACCCGATGGATTGCTCTTTGCGGGGCATTCTGAAAATGTCACTCAAATAAGCCGGGAATTCTACTTGCAAGGACAGACCGTTTACGGTGTAGGCCGGGCAAGGAGAGGTCATGAATAAAATAACTGTTCTTTGTGTCGATGATTCAGCGCTGATGCGTCAAATCATGCGAGAGATCATCAATAGCCACCCGGATATGGAGGTAGTGGCTTGTGCGCCAGATCCACTGGTGGCGCGTGATCTAATTAAAAAGCATAATCCACAAGTACTTACATTGGATGTTGAAATGCCGCGCATGGATGGCATTGATTTTCTGGAAAAATTAATGCGCTTACGGCCAATGCCGGTGGTTATGATCTCTTCTCTGACAGCCAAAGGTTCTGAAATCACGTTAAGGGCATTGGAACTTGGCGCTGTTGATTTTGTCACTAAACCTCAATTGGGTATTCGTGAAGGCATGCTGGCTTACAGTGAACTTATTGCGGAGAAAATACGGACAGCAGCACAGGCTAAACTGTCTGTGTCAATAACCACACCGGTAAGTTCCGCTCCGTTAAGTTTTAAGCCTCTGTTATCCAGCGAAAAACTGATAGCAGTAGGGGCTTCTACTGGCGGAACGGAAGCTATAAAAAATTTGTTGCAACCGCTACCTGTCACCAGCCCGGCACTGCTCATTACTCAACATATGCCACCCGGTTTTACCCGTTCTTTTGCTGAACGGCTGAATAAACTGAGCCAAATTACCGTAAAAGAAGCTGAAAATGGTGAACGGATTTTACCGGGGCACGCCTACATTGCTCCGGGTGATCGCCATATGGAACTGTGCCGTAATGGCGCTGATTATCAGGTTCTGATTACCGATGCACCGGCGGTTAATCGTCATCGTCCGTCTGTAGATGTGTTGTTCCGATCAGTGGCTAAATTTGCCGGCAGAAATGCTGTTGGCGTGTTACTAACTGGCATGGGCAGCGATGGCGCAGCAGGTTTACTGGAGATGAAGCAAGCTGGCGCGTACACATTGGCGCAGGATGAAGCAAGCTGCGTGGTGTTTGGTATGCCAAGGGCGGCCATACAAATGGGGGCGGTGGATGAGGTTATGGATATACTCAAAATAAGCAAGAGAATGCTGGCAAAAATAAGCTCGGGGCAAGCTGTCCGTATTTAGCGGCTATCGGATATACCCTATGGATTTCAAGATGCATCGCGACGGCAAGGGAGCGAATCCCCGGGAGCATAGCGAACTATGTGACCGGGATGAGTGAGCGCAGCCAACAAAGAGGCAACTTGAAAGATGACGGGTATAAATTTAATTTTTTAAGCGGCTCTGCGCTGATTGATAAATAATTTCAAGGAGTTTTTATGGCGAATAAGGATCTGAGATTTTTGGTGGTTGATGATTTTTCAACCATGCGTCGCATCGTTCGTAACCTGTTAAAAGAATTGGGCTTTAATAATGTAGAAGAAGCTCAAGATGGGGCAGAAGCCCTGACTAAGATTCGTGCATCTCAATTTGACTTTATTATCTCTGATTGGAATATGCCCAACATGGATGGTTTAGAGTTACTAAAAATCATTCGTGAAGATGCGCAATTAGCTAAGATACCGGTTTTGATGGTGACTGCGGAAGCGAAGAAAGAAAATATCATTGCCGCCGCACAAGCCGGGGCCAGTGGTTATGTTGTTAAACCTTTTACCGCAGCTACTCTGGAAGAAAAGCTCAACAAAATCTTTGAAAAACTGGGCCTCTAAGGAGACATAATGAGTGTGAATCCAGTCATGCCAAGGGATGAGACCATTAGCGCCAGTGAAATTATCAGCCGTATCGGGCAACTTACGCGCATGTTGCGTGATAGTTTACGTGAATTGGGATTGGATAAAACTATTGCTCAGGCGGCTGAGGCAATCCCTGATGCGAGAGAACGTTTGGACTATGTTGTGCAGATGACAGCGCAAGCGGCGGAAAGGGCGCTTAATTGCGTTGAAGCGGCGCAACCTCGTCAAAATGAGTTAGAGTCATCGGCAATATCACTGAAAAAACGTTGGGACGAGTGGTTTGAAAACCCTGTTGAGATGCCTGTGGCGCGTTCATTGGTTATGGATACCCGGAATTACCTCAATACGGTACCTGAACATACCGCATTCACTAACGCTCAACTGCTGGAGATCATGATGGCGCAAGACTTTCAGGATCTTACCGGTCAGGTTATCAAGCGGATGATGGATGTTATTCAGGAAATAGAAAAACAGTTGGTGATGGTATTAATGGAAAACATGCCGGCTGATCAGATGGCGAAAACCAAGAAAGAGACTGATAGTTTGCTAAATGGTCCGCAGGTGAACCAAAACGGCGTGGGCGTTATTGCTAATCAGGCTCAAGTTGATGATCTACTGGATAGCTTAGGTTTCTGAATAAACGTGGCAGGGTGAACCTGCCACGCAGGATTAAAGGTTTTCCAGAAATATAATTGATGGTATTGATCGGTATTAATCTTATTCTCTTTACCTTCTAAAACAAGAGCGTAGCAATAATATCTAAACCAAATACAACATCCAGAGAACACCAAACTTTTATTACAGCGATATCCTACTTAATGAGGCACTTCAAATTTAAAGTAATCGCTGAGGAGAATTATTTTATCGTCCATAATTTCGATTAATGTCACGCCCATATTGCTATAAATATCACTATTTTTACGACGTCCTTCATTTTCCCAAATAATACAAGCCTGGTTATTACTAGCAATGAACCCAGTTTGTGTGAAATGTAAATATTCAAAATTTGAGAAAAGTTTCTTGAGAAAAGTAAGCGACATCTTTTTACCTACCATTGGTGGAATGCTCGGATAATAAATTGAAATATCTTCAGAAAAAATATTATCCAGTTGTTTAAGGTCATACTGATTCATTGAGCTGAGAAGCTCTGCGGTTAATTCATTTATTCGGCTCATCATGTTTTGTCCTCTGTTTTATTTATTTGTTATTTGCCAGCATAATCGCGTTAAAAATTTAGGTCTGGCTGACTACTTCATTTTCCTGTTGCAAAGTGTTTAATCTCTGCACAAGTTGGCTGACACTCGGTGCGTTAAATAGATCGCGCAACGTTATTTCAACGCCGAAGTCACTACGCACTCTTGCTATTACCCGCATTGCAACCAATGATTCGCCGCCGAGCTCAAAGAAATTATCCTCTGGAGAGATATTTTCTAATCCCAACAACTCGGCAAACAGACAACAAAGTGCGAGTTCCTGTGGGTTAGAGGAACCACTTTCATTGACTACTGCACTATTCCATATGGGTTTCGGCAACGCCTTACGATCTAACTTTCCGTTAATGGTCAACGGGAAGCAGTCAAGTTGCACTATCGCCGCTGGAATCATTGCTTCGGGCAGGTATGCGGACAGGCTGGCCCGTATTAACTGCGATTCAAGCGTAATACCCTTATGAGCAATGGCATAACCCACCAACCGCTTCTGTTGACCTTCATCTTCACGCACAATGACCTCGGACTGCACGATATCAGGGTGTGCATTTAGCGCTGCCGTCACCTCGCCCAATTCAATACGGAAGCCGCGGATTTTAACTTGATCGTCAGTACGGCCAAGGAAGTCCAGTACCCCATCCCGACGCAATCTTGCCAGATCGCCAGTACGATACATGCGCCCATCTGTGCCGATAAAAGGGTCAGTAATAAAGCGTTCAGCAGTGAGTTTAGGACGATTCAGATAACCACGCGCTACCCCTGCGCCGCCCACATATATCTCACCCACACAACCTACCGGGACCGGGCGCTGAGCCTCATCAAGAATATAAATACTGAGATCATCAATAGATTCACCGATAAGACTTGAGGCAGGCTGCGCAACGACTTCACGTGAAAGAGGGAAATAGGTCACGTGTACAGTGGTTTCAGTAATACCATACATGTTGATCAACTGAGGAGCGTTATCATCGTGCCTTTGATACCACTCCTCCAGGATATGCGCATTCAGCGCTTCTCCGCCAAAAATCACCGTGCGCAGCGCCAAACTCTGCCCAAGCTTAGGGGCTTCGCGATCAGCATGGATCAGCGCCTGAAACGCTGAAGGCGTCTGATTTAACACCGTCACTTTTTCGCTAACTAAAAGCTGCAAAAAATCTGTAGGTGAACGGCTGATTTCCCAAGGGACAATCACCAATCTTCCGCCATTCAACAATGCTCCCCAACACTCCCAGACAGCAAAGTCAAAAGCATAAGAGTGAAACATTGTCCAACAATCGGTTTCAGAGAAATTAAACCAGCGCTGAGTACTTTGTAGCAAACGCATCACATTATGATGAGTCACTACCACGCCCTTGGGCACGCCGGTAGAGCCAGAGGTGTAAATAATATAAGCAGGATGCGCTGAAATCAGCGGTTGCAAGCGCTCTTTATCAGACAGATCAGTAACACTCTGCATTTCTAGCTGGGCGATCAACGCGGTATCATCCAGTAATAACATTGGCGTGTTGGTTGTCAGACGTTGCGCAATTTCTCTGGTGGTGATCACACAAGCAGGGTCAGCATCGTCAATCATAAAATCGAGACGACTTTGCGGATAATCCGCTTCCACTGGCACGTAAGCAGCACCAGCCTTGATGATAGCCAGCAGTGTCACCATCATCTCAATAGAACGTGGTAAGCAGACCATAACACGCTGTTCTGGGCCTATTTGCCGTGATGCCAGATAGCGCGCCAGTTGGTTAGCACGTTGGTTTAATACCGTATAACTAATATTCTCCTGCTGATAAGTCAGCGCCATACTATCTGGCCTTGCAATTGCTTGTTGTTCGAAGCGCGAGGTCAGTGTTTCCTCATTTAATACTGTGCGCCGTGCAGGTAATAGGCTGTCTCCTATGCGCCAATTTGGCAATGTCAGTTCACCAATGGGGCGTGATATATCCGCCAGCAATTCAGTGATGAAATGCTGAAAAAGAGATTTCTGAAGGTTAATATCGTGGGGAGTGTAGAGGTTATCATTGGTATCGAGCGTAAACTGCAAACTGCCGCCTTCGTCATGATAATAAATGGTCACGGAGAGGTCTTCTACCGGACCACTGGACAAATTTTTGGTACGCCCCAAATTACCCGCAAAGCTCACATTGCTGTTAAACAGCATCACATTAATATTCTGCGCAAACAAGCGGGGGGCAGAACCATTTCGCTGTAAATCACGATAGATATCTTCAGAACGATACTGCTGATGTTTAAGTAACAGGCGGATTTCCTGGCTGATCTGCTTACTAATGTCGCCTATGGAATGAGCAGAATCTATTGTCAGACGCAGAGGTAATACATTAGATACCATACCTGGAATATTACGCAGCGCACGTCCTGAACGCGCAGTTACTGGCATACCTAAAGTAATATCCTGATTGTCGGTCATACGAGAAATCCAGGAAGCAACGATAGCAATAATAATTTGCGCCATACTACTGCCACTCTCTTCACTCAGAGTACGCAGAATATCATTGACCTTTGCCGGGATTTCACACTGGGTGCAACTGAACGAACCTACGTCGGCGAACTGACCGGGTTTCGCTCCTACGGCAAGGCTCTGTGGCTCACTTCGGCCTGTCATATATTGTGACCACCATTGACGGTCACCTTGGAAATTTTCCGAGCGACGGTATTCTTCATCAAAAGCTAGCAGATCGCTAAGGGGGCCGAAAGGATTTTCCAGCTCATCAGCGCCAGTTAATTTCTGGGTATACAGTTCAGCAAGTCGCTGAATCAGCAACGTAGTGCCAAAAGCATCACTAGCCAGATGATGGACACGGATGAACAAAAAATAGCGTTCATCACTGATTTTTAGCAGCGCAAAACCAAACAGCGGCCCCTGTGTTAACTCCATCGGTCGCACCAATTCGGCCTTCATCCAGATTTCAGCTTCTGTTAACGCATCCACATGATTAGAAAAATCAATCAGCGGGCATTTCCATTGCAGATTGGCCACGATCTGTTGCTGTGGTCCTTGCGGTTGCGGTACAACCACCAGCCGTAAACACTCAGCTTCATCTATCAACTGGGTCAATGCCGTGTTAAGCGTCTCAATATCGATAGCGCCTGAAATATCAATATAACAACCCGTATTATAAATTCCCGCGCTTACATTTAATTGTTCAGCCAGCCAAATTTCCTGCTGTGCTGCGGTCAGGGGGTAGTAGTCCCCTTGATGTTGTTTCATATAATTAATCCTCACAGGCTGGTGATCTTTTTATTTATACAAACTGCGAAATTTAATGTCTGCTTGAGAGCCACGTAGCAAAATCAATATGGCGCAGAAGCAAACAACCGCAGCAATAACAAAAGGGAACCCTTGAAAGTAGAGAGATTGTTCCTGACGAGATGAAAAATGCAGCAAGAACGCGCCCAACAACGGTGAAACAGTGATAGCCAGACCCAACATACAGTTCTGCGCTCCCAGATATTCCCCTTGTCGCTCATTGCCTGCACGCAATGAAATCAAAGCACGAAGCGTTGAATCGCTGATCAACGCCAGTGCATGCAAAGCAATTGCACCAGCAACAATAAGGGGTGATACGGCCAGGCTATAAGCGATAAACGCCAACATATAGAGTCCGTACCCGATGATCGCGGTGCGGTATTCGTTACAGCGCGCCACGAACATTTTTAGTAACCAAGTTTGCGTTATGATGATCCCGACGCCGAGCCCGGTGAGAGCCAGACCGTTTTCACGCGGTCCCCAGCCCAAACGCATTTCATTGAGTAAGACAAAACAGGCCAGAAAAATGCCGTAAACCACCATGCCAAGCGCCGAAGCATAAACCAATCGTCTCAGTACCCCATCCGTCGTCAGTAGTTTCAAGCTGCCCAAAGGATTGGCACGGCGCCAGTCGAACGAACGCTGGTTCTCCTTGGTCAGACTTTCGTTCAGAACAAACATGGCGGCAATAGCATTCACTGCTGCCAGTGAGCCAGCAATGACAAACGGAAGGCGCGGTGCAATCATGCCTAATAACCCACCGAGGGCTGGCCCGGCAACCATGCCGAAGCCGAGAACGCCGCTGACCAGACCGAAACGCGCGGCTCGCTGTGCTTCTGGCGTAACATCTGCTACGTAAGCCGATGCAGCGGAAGTGCTGGCGGCGGTGGAGCCTGAAAGAAATATACCGGCCACCAACCATCCTAGCGACGGCGCTGTCGCTACCAGCGTATAGCTCAGCGCTGTGCCAAACAGCGTTGAAAGCAATACCGGCCGCCTTCCCCAGGCGTCGCTAAGCGTCCCTAACAACGGGGCGAAAAGAAACTGTGCAAAAGCATATAGTGAGACAAATAACCCAATTAACGGCACACCCGCTTCCGGTGGTTGCGGGGAAACCTCCCGCAACAGATCGGGTAACACGGGGAGTACAATCCCGATACCTAAAGCATCCACAGCCAATGTCATTAGGATCACAGCCAATCGGCGTTTATGCTGCCGGGCATCAGGAAGGCGAGCCGTTGAGAAAGAATTACTCATACTTGCCTTCCTTTTATTATTGACGGAAAGTTATGGATTATTGCCCGCGATACATGTGCTACGTGCTCTTCCATCAGACAGCTATAATGATTCCCCGGCACTTCCGCGATACGAATGGGAAGAGTGGAAAACTTCTCCCAACCCCAGGCAGTGGTCTCCCGTATTTCCGGCACAACAACCCCTTTCGGTAAGGGTTCTACCGCTTTGACTAACAGCATAGGAATTGGCAACTGTACTGGTGTTGGACGATATTTCGGCGACATATCCGATGCAGCCCGATAGACATTGAACAATCCGCTAATTGAACTCATATCATTCTGTGCATGAATCAACGAAAAGCGTTTTAGCTGTTCTTGGATATAGCTCAATAACGCCTCACGTGGTAATGCACGCATTTCGTCGTCATCCAAGCTATCGATCATTTCCAGCCGATCAGTGTAGTAGGCAAAAATACCAAGAATAACTTTGGCAATATCAGCATCTTCCTGATACGGAACTGGTGCATAAGGTGGCGCGGCGGAGTCGAGTAGCACCAGAGAACCGACGCTTTCTCCTTCAGCATGAAGCTGCCGCGCCATTTCATAAGCTACCTTGCCACCCAATGAATGACCGCCGATATGATATGGTCCTTGTTTCTGTACCGAGCGCAAACAAGCAATATAATGTGTTGCTATTTCTTCCACCGATTGGTGCGGCGCAGTTTTTCCATCAAGCCCCAAATACTGCATACCGATAAATGGCAGTTCTCGTGGTAATGCCGCAGCCAAAGGCATAAATTGGGTAACATTGCCGCCCATACCCGGCACACAAAACAAGGGTGAATAATTACCATTACCGCCGTGATTAATGGGCGCTAGGCAGTAGCGGATATGGGTATCCTCAGGAGCCTGGCTCTTTTTCTCATCAGATAGTGAGCGGACAACACGTGCCATTGTCGGCTGTTCGAGAAACTCCGCCAGTGTCAGACAGTGCTGGAAATAATCACGTAAACGGGAGATCATTTGCGTTGCCAACAGTGAATGACCGCCCAGTTCGAAGAAATTATCTTCCAAATGAATCGTCTCTTCACCCAGTAGCTCATACCACAATTGACGAACCGCTTCTTCTGGGCTGGCGGAATCAGCTATTGTCGATAAATTCCGTAATTGTGCGTGCCGAACAGCAGTAAATTTACTGACAACGACCTGTGCTTCCGTTCCAGCAATAGCCAGATCGAAAATAGCGCAGCCCTCTTGATTACTGAGACCAATTACACTTTCTTTACGGCGTGCAGCGTAATCCACTGCCATCCCTACTTCAGCCCAGGTATCCCAGTTAACAGAGGTTACCGGTATAGCCTGTTGTCGCCAGTAGTGAGCCACGGCATCAAGATAACGATTCGCTGCCGCGTAGTCTGCCTGCCCAATTCCACCTATCAATGAGGCAAGTGAAGAGCACAACAGAACAAAGTCGAGAGGGTCTTGATTAATCGCCGTCATCAGTTGCTGTGTACCACTTACCTTTGCCGCCATCACATGCCGCCAGTCCTGCGACGAGCTATGCTCCAGCAATCCACTGGCTTCAATACCGGCTGAATGAATCACACCGTTGATAGCGCCAAATCTTGCCCGCATCTGTGCCAGTGCTTTAGTCAATGCCGCACCATCAGCAACATCAGCGCGCAATATCATGACTTCAGCGCCAGATTTCCGTAACACATCGAGTAAAGCTTCACTTGTCGCATTCGTTTCCCGGCGGCTCAAGATACCGAGTTTAACCTTACTGCATTTATCGCTGAGATGACGCGCCAATAACTGACCGATACCCCCCAATCCACCAGTAATCAGGTAAACACCGCCATCACGCAGAATTTGCCGGCGAGGGATCTCATCAAGCTCGGTAAATGTCTGTAATTCACGCTCACCCTGTTTAAGCATAATGCTAGTAACCGGCATTCCTTCTGTCGCTTCGTCCGGTTGTATATCCGTGTACAGTTCCGCAATCAGCGATTGATGTGTAGCAACGGTGTTATCATCCAGATCGATATGACGTGCAGAACATCCCGGATACTCTGTCGCTAAGATTCCCAGCAATCCAAGCGCGGGTGCGGCATTACAGGCTTCCAACACCTTGGCCGCCTGTAACCCACGGGAAATTAGGGTAATATTAAAAACCCTGTGATGACTGGTAAGCGCTTTAATCGCAGCCGCCAGTTGTTCAAACGCGGCTTCTGGTTGAGAAATCACTGCCGCAGTCCAGCACCAGATGATACGTTCTGGCAGCACTTGTTGTTGTATCAGGCAATCTATTAATCGTTGATAATCTTCGGGTTGATCCTTACGTAAACTAAAGCGGTAAGTCTCCTGTTGCAGAAATTCATCAGCATCTTCGACAACAATACTACCGGGCGCTGCCGCTTCCCATAAATCACTCAGATCAGCCGCTTGAGCGCCAAAAATCAGCCACGGCGCACGATTCTGCTTTGCTTCGTCCAGTGGCTTCGGCAACCATCGAGGGTGACGACACCACTGGGCTACATTCGACTCGTGCGCGGACTGGAGAGGTAACGAGTTGAATTGCCGTAAATTGTAACCGTGAATTTCAACCAGCACCTGCTTGCAATTCTGGCTCTCATCCCAACTAAATAGCGTGATGTTATAGGTTCGTGGCGCCGTCTCAACCGCCAGGCTGTAGAATTCGGCGCATAATGGCCGATGCAGCGTCAGCGAACCATAATGGAACGGGATTGAAGCATCACCCGGTAACAGACAGGCATGTAAGAACACCGTGCCCAAGTCGAGCAAAGCAGGGTGTAATGCAATATCAGGCAAATCATCGATAAATGCCTGATTGAGCCGCAACTGTGCCAACGCACAGCGATCACCCATCCAAACACCTGTAATGCATTGCCAATGTGGTCCATAGTCAGCAAATGCCTGATTGAAACGTTCCGGCGCCTCTGCAACTTCTTCAAGCTGCAAATTCCGGCGTAACTCATAAGGCGAAACAATCTCTGCTGGTGGAGAGCATATAGCAGTAATATTACCGTTTGCATGGAGTTGCCACCTGTCATCGCCATCACCGCGAGACTCCAGCGTAAAGGCAAAGCTGCGATCAATGGCGGTCAAGCTAATGCGTATCTGACGCTCAACACCTGACGGTAGCACCAATGGTGAGGGGAAATAAACCTCACTAAAAGTGGCCGTGCCACCAGGTTGCAATTCGTTAACAGCACGACGCACTAATTCCAGGCAACCTGTGCCCGGTAATACACCTTGCCCTTCGAAAATGCGATGTTCATCAATAAACCAGACATTATCATCTAGCTTACAAGTAAATTGCGTGACCCCCTCTCTATCCGATAATTGTGTGAAAGTCGGTACTCTTCTGTGCTGTGTACTTATTGCGGCGGCTGATGTAGTGACAGGATGTTCCAACCAGAGATGTTGGCGTTGGAAGGGGTACACTGGCAGCATAACCCGATGTAATTTATGTGAATGACCAAATGCAGCCCAATCAATGGCGACTCCTTGCTGCCACAACTGCCCGATGGTATTGAGCAGCGCCTCTTCATCTGGTTTCTGCTGGCGAGTACGGCGCATTGTGGTCAGTATCTGAGCCTGGCCTGTCTGCTGTAGAGCTTTCAGCATGCTGGTCAGCGCACTCCCCGGACCTACTTCAAGCAGGATTGGATTATCATAATGGCTCAGCAAGGTGAGAATTCCATCATAGAAGCGTACCGGCCGACGCAGGTGATCGCCCCAATAGCCAGAATTATCGCGATCCTGTTCACTGAACCAACTGCCGCTGACATTGGAGATCATCGGAATGGTGCTGGATTGTAGCGTGAAGCCTGCGCTGAACTCCCGCATCTGTTGTGCGGCAGCATCCATTAATGAACTATGAAATGCATGTGATGTCGTGAGTCGCTGGCAAGAAATGCCTGCCTTGTCGCACTGTTCTTCCAGTACCGCGATGTTGTCATGGCTGCCAGTTATCACGCACTGTTCAGGCCCGTTGATCGCGGCAAATTCACACTCTGGCGCCAGCGAAACCATGCGTTCAGGTGATGCCTGTACCGCCAGCATTGCCCCTGTGGGCTGACGTTGCATGATTGCAGCACGATTGGCTACCAATGCCAGTGCATCTTCCAGCTCTAACATACCCCCTACGCAGGCAGCAACCAGTTCACCGAGACTATGACCAATCATTGCCCGGGGGGTAATACCCCACGCTTGTAGCTGGCAGGCCAGCGCATACTCAACAGTGAACAGCGCAGGCTGAGTATAACGTGTAGCATTTAACCGGCTAATCGCATTATCGCGTTCTGATTGCGGATAAATTAACTGCCTGATATCCAGTTTGATGTGTGGTTGTAGCAGTTCGGCACAGCGATCAAATTGCTGGCGGAATACACCATCGCGCAGATAGAGCGATTGACCCATTTCAATAGACTGACTTCCTTGTCCCGGGAACATAAAAATCACCGCTCGATGCTGTTGTTTGCGACTAACAGTTTGCGGCGATAGCTGGCGTAGTTGATTGATTAATTGCTCCCGATCTTTTGCCACAATAAAAGCACGTTCACTGAAGGCGCTGCGTCCCTGTTGCAAAGTCCCGGCAATATCCGCCAATGGTTCATTACCGGTAGTCAATGCTATCGCCAAACGTTCCCCTTGTTGAAGCAACGCTGGCGGCGTTTTCGCTGAAATCGGCAGCAGATGCCAGCGCTCGCCATCTAATATACGGGTATCTTGCTGACGCGGAGCTTCTTCCAGAATAAGGTGCGCATTAGTGCCGCCAATACCGAAAGAACTTACGCCGGCACGACGTGGCTTACTTGTTTGCGGCCACGGGCGTGCTGTATTGATCACAGAAAATGGAGTCTGTTCGAAGTGGATTTCAGGATTGGGTTGATGATAGTGAATACTTGGCGGCAAAGTCTGGTGACGCAGCGCCAACACGGTTTTGATTACACCTGCTATACCGGCGGCGGCATCAGTATGTCCTATATTTCCTTTCACAGAGCCTATTGCACAACTCCCTACAGGCAATGTTTTACCATCAGACTGTTCCAGGAAAGCCTGAGTCAGCGCACGTACTTCTATCGGATCGCCTAGAGAAGTCGCCGTACCATGTGCTTCGATATAACTGATGCTGGCAGGCGATACACCCGCGTTACGCAGCGCATCTTTAATTACAGCAGATTGGCCGTCAATACTTGGTGCCGTGTAACTAACCTTTTGGGCGCCATCATTATTGACAGCAGAACCTTTAATTACCGCATGGATAGTATCGCCATCTTCCAAAGCAGCAGACAGACGTTTTAGTAATATCATCCCACCGCCACTGCCGCTGGCGGTACCGTTGGCCGCCGCATCAAATGGCCGGCAAAGGCCATCTGGAGACATAATTCCACCACTGACATGGACAAAGCCAACCTGTTGCGGGTCCAGTGCTACCGCACCTGCCAACGCCATGTCGCATTCACCACGCCGTAAGCTTTCGCAGGCAAAGTGAATAGCGGTAAGTGATGATGAACAGGCGGAGCCAATACTGACGGCCGGTCCGTTAAGGTTCAGCTTGTAAGCAGTACGTGTAGCGATAAAATCCTTGTCATTACCTATTTGCCACTGACCGGGGTCGAGATGCATCCGGTCTTTATTTGGCATGACGTTTTCCAGCAGGTAATAATTGAAGCCACTGCTACCAAAGACACCGACTGAACGCGGTGTACTATCATTGCCATAGCCAGATAATTCCAGCGTTTCCCATGCCATTTCAAGAAACAATCGCTGTTGCGGGTCCATCACCTGCGCTTCTCGTGATGAATAACCAAAGAAACGAGCATCAAACTCCGCGCAACCTTCCAGCAAACGTGCGCGTCTGACAAATTGCGGGTGACTTAACAGCGCTGGATCGACGCCACGTTGTAACAATTCCTCGTCAGACAACGCTACACTGGCATCGTAACCTGCTAACAATCGCTGCCAAAAAGTGTCGAGATCTGGCGCTTGTGGGAAGCGGCCGGTCATACCAATAATCGCAATAGCATTGCTATCCTGAGTCGAAACATTCAGCGTTGATGGCGTTGCTGTTTCTTCAGTGACTATCGGCGGTGTGATTGTGGCAGGTGTTTTTTGTTGTGACAGTGTGTCCAGTAGTTGAGCTTGTTGTCGAATGGTGGGATGAGCGAAAATATCGGTGACAGACAAGCCGTGACCAAACACCTCATTCAATTGTTGTAATAGCGCCATAATCCGCAGTGAGTGGCCGCCAGCATCGAAAAAGTTTTCGTCATAACCGATTTCATCCCTCTCTAGCAGTTCACGCCAGATAGCCTCAACGCGACTAAGTGATGACACAACTTTGGCTGGCAAAGGGGAAGATTGATGCTGACCGGCACGTGTCAGTTTCATTTCAGCCAACGCTTTCAGATCGACTTTTCCCGTAATGCCGGTAGGTAGTGCATCAAGAAAGAACAGCGCCGTTGGCACCATAACTTCACTAACCTGCTGGCGTAATGCGTTCAGGATCTCATTACGGCTAGTTTCGCCGACAATGTATCCCGCTAACTCTTTATTTCCTTGGCTATCGGTGATCGCCAGCGCTTCGGCCTGACGTACACCCGGTAACGCACTTAGGGCGGCACGTACAGCATTCAGTTCAATTCGGTGACCACGGATTTTTACCTGACGGTCAACCCGACCAACAAACTCCAGTGCGCCATCCACGCGTTGGCGCACAATATCGCCGGTACGGTACATGCGAGCCTTTAATTGTGGTGCAAAGCTATCGGGTAAAAACACCTCAGCGGTTTTTTCATCCATCCCCAGATAGCCCTGTGCCACACAGGTTCCCGCTAAATACAGTTCACCCATTTCTCCCGGTGCCACGGGCTTTCTCTGTTCATCAAGCAGATAGAAGCGAACATCGCCCATTGGACGCAGTACCAGATTTTGTCCTGCGGCATGATAATCCGTAAGGGATACCACAATCGCGCATTCAGTAGGGCCATATCCATTCATCAGCCTGCGTCCTACAGACCAGCGCTGGGCGATTTCAGGCATACAAGGCTCACCCGTTACGATAAGCACCTGGAGATTAGGCAGCGGTACTAACGGCACTATCGCCAACGCGGAAGGTACGATCCACATATGCGTAATCTGTTTATGTGCCAGCCACTCTGTCAGCCCACTGCCAGGTAATAGTTGTTGTTTCTTACCGAAGACCACACAAGCACCTGTTGCAAGCGCTGGAAAAATTTCTCCCAACATCACATCAAACACGGGCGAAGAGTATTGTGCTATGCGAGAAGCAGGTTCCAGCCTCAGTTCATCGCGTATTGCCAGAATGTTATGACAGGCACTACGGTGGGAGACAGCAACACCTTTCGGTTTGCCCGTCGAGCCCGACGTGTAAATAACGTAAGCGCAGTCATCCGGCTGACAGATCGCCGCCATTGCCATATGGGGGGTATTGGCTATATCTAACTCATCAATATTAATTGCCGCCAGACCAAGACGCTGGCACAGGGGCGCTGTTTCATTTCGGCATAAGATCGCTTTTATTTCCGCATTATCAATCACATACCGATTTGCTGGTTCGGCGTTATCAGGAGCCAGCGGCACAAACACCGCACCAATCCGGTTAATTGCCAGCATTGCCGTGACATTATGTGGATGGTGCCCCATCAGAATGCCAACTCGATCGCCACGGCTTACACCTGCTTGTTGTAGTTGCTGCGCCACATATGCCGTCAATGTATCAAGCTGCTGATAACTTAGGCTCAATTCGTCACTTTCCAGCGCCACATGTCCGCCATACTGGGACAGGCTCTGCTCAAACAACTGAAACATTCCTTGTGGTTTATCAACAATGAGTGCTGGTTGAGCATTACTGACAGAATTAACTGTTAACAAATCAGCCAATGCAGTATCTGGTTTTTCAATGATTTGTGGCAACATAGCCAGCAAATGTTCACTCATCCGCTCCAGAGTGACGGCAGATAACACCCCCGGCATTGCCATAAAGTGAGCATAAACCTGACCATTTATACGATTAATAGCCAGTTCCAGATCAATTTTGGCGCGATAATCCCCCAACTCGACGTCTGAGACCTTCATGTCCCCGAATGTTGCATCGTTTGGTTGATCCAGTTCACAGGAAAAAATAGTTTGGAAAACAGGGTTTTTACCCGCTGTACGAGGCAAATTAAGTGTCTGTACCAAATAATCGAATGGTAAATCCCGATTTTCAAGAATATCGAGACTAACTTGTCGCGTATGCATCAGTAGTTGCTGGAAAGTGTGCAATTCACCGCTATTGATACGTACCGGTAAAGTATTAGCAAAGTAACCAATCAACGCATCCCATGCAGGTATGGTGCGCAGCGACACCGGGGTGCCGACGATAAGATCCTGCTCGCCGCTTTGCTGGCGCAACAGGAGTGCAAACAAGCTCAACCAGACCATAAACGGTGTACAGTTCTGCTCACGAGCCAGTTTTTCTACACCTTCAACATACTGGTAGGGAATAACAGAACTTATTGACGCCGCCTCGTCAGTGGGGGCAGCCATATCATTCAGTATCAGAGTAGCTGGCGCATCCGCCAATTGTTGACGCCAGAAATGAATCTGTTGCTGTACCGCGGGATCAGTCAGTCGAGTGCGCTGCCAGGTAATGAAATGCCCATAGTTTGCTTCCAACACCGGTAGCATGGGTGCCTTACCGGCCAGACGTGCCTGATAGCAGTGCCGTAACTCATCAAAAAGTATTGCCAGCGAGCGGCCATCGGAAATAATGTGATGCAGAGTAATACAAAGCACATGTTCTTGCGGGGACAACGTAAACAGTACCGCACGGATGAGCGGCCCATTGGCGAGATCGAAACTTGCCATCATTTCTTCCCGCAATTTCGATGCCAGCGCTGATTCACCGCCAGCGATATTTTGTTGGCGCAGGGTTAGCGTTAGTTCAGGTGCAACCTGATGACTGGGTTCAAAACTGGATGTTCCATCCGGTCCGCTTACTTTGCTGACTTGGCTAGAGAATGTAGTGCGCAATACGTCATGACGTTGCACGATGTCATTGAGTGCCTGCATTAACGCACTAAAATGCAGATTACCATGCAGACGCAATGTGAAAGGCACGTTGTAACTGCAATCATCCGGCCGTTGCATCGCAAGCAACCACAAACTGCGCTGACCGAATGAGAGTAAATCACTGATCTGCGAAATGTGCTGCATAGTAACACTCTGTTTCGCGCCGCTCTTTTCGACACAGTTCTTTTCAATGCTATCCAGTAGCGAAGCTAAACCGACGATAGTCGGATGATTGAAAATAGCGGAAAGCTTAAGCTGAACACTAAATGTCTTATTAATCTGTGTAATCAAATTGGCAGCAGTTAATGAATTGCCGCCACAATAGAAGAAATTATCTTCGGTGCCGATGACCTGAACCCCCAACGCTGTTCTCCATAATGCCAGCAGTTGTTCTTCACGATCATTCACCGGTTCTGTCATAGATTCCTGATTTTCTGGTAGCGAAAAATCTGGGACCTGCAAGCGCTTGCGATCAACCTTGCCATTAGGTGTGGTGGGTAATTTATCGAGAAACACGAAAGCACGCGGCATCATGTGCCCGGGTAGCCGCAGGGACAAATAACGCCGTAACTTATCAGTATCAGCCGATGACACAACATAGGCGACCAGCACTTTATTATTTGTACTGTCATTACAGGCAACAACCGCACACTGGCGCACATCTGCGTGTTCCAGTAGGGCGCTCTCAACTTCACCTAATTCGACGCGAAAACCGCGAATTTTGACCTGATGATCACTGCGTCCCATGAAATCAATAGTACCGTCAGCTAGGAAACAGCAAATGTCTGAGGTGCGATAAAATCGCGTACCACTATTATCTTGCACAAAACTGTCTGCCACAAAACGACCTTGGCTATCGAATTTGCCAGTGATAAATTTCTCTGCCGTAAGCTGAGGATTATTGAGATATCCTTTCGCTACGGTAATACCAGCAATCAACAATTCACCACTAACGCCGATTGGCACCTGTTGTAAGTGTTTATCAACAATGAACAGCTCACAGCTAGCCAGCGGCCTACCTAATGGGATCACTTTCCCGGCGGCCAATGGATGTGTTTCCGGATCAAAAACAGTGCTGTCAATGGTGGCTTCGGTTACACCGTAAGAACCCAGAATACGCGCATCTGGGCGGCAAAGCGTCTGTGCTGCGTGCAGCTCATGACCGAACCAGACATCAGCCCCACACACCAGTGTTGATAATCCATCCAGACGTTTCCCATTATCCTGACAGAACTGAATTAACTGACGCAGTACTACAGGAGGAAAATCGCCAAAGGTCACGCCTTCGCTCATCATCAAGCGGTGCATTTCCGGCGCATCCAGCAACCATTCACGCGGACACATAACCAAGCATCCACCACAGCTCAGAGTACGGCTGAAATCCCCTATACTGAGATCGAAAATCGGGGCGGCAAGTTGTAGCGATACCGGCTCTCCGGGCTGGGTGAAACGATAGTCATAGCACCAGGCATGGTACGATGCGTGCAGACTGCCGTGGCTTACTTCTACCCCTTTGGGATTACCCGTTGAACCAGAAGTATAAATAACATAGGCCGAATCACTTTCCTTCACCGGCCAGATTGGTTGCTCTTCCGGCGGCGCTGGTTGGCGAAACAATCCATCAACTTCCAGCGTGATGGCACGAAAATCAAGCAAACCAGCAGCATCCTGTTCATTGGTGAGGATCAGTACTGGCTGTGCATCATTTATTTTATCGGCAAAGCGAGGATCAGCGGGGGATAACGGCACATAAACCGCCCCGGCGGAGAGAATAGCGTAAAAAGAGATGACAATTTCTGGTCGGTAGCTCATAAATACGGCAACCCGGCTACCCGGCCCAACGCCGCACTGGCGCATCTTCGCGAGCAGACATTGCGCATACTGGTCCAGTTGAGCATAGGTGAAACGTTGATCACGCCAAACAATCGCTCGGGCATCTGGATTATTACGCACTTGTGACTTGATGCGTTCAGCTACTGAAATAAATTCCAATACGGGTAGAGGTTCTGCCGGCCGGGAGAAGCGAGCCAACGTCTCCAGCTCTTCTGGCGGCAACATGCTACATTTGGCGACAGAACGCTCAGGCTCACTTAACAAGCTATCCAACAATTTCTCATAGTGATTCACCATGCGAGTAATGGTGAGGTTATCAAACAAATCGGTATCAAATTCAACCAGACAGAGTAGGGAATTCGGGGATTCTTCTATCGATAACGTCAAATCATATTTAGCAGTATCAGAATGGATAAATTGTATTTCTGTTTCTAATCCATCTAGTTGCAATGCTTGTCCCGGGCTCTTCAAATAATCAAACATAATCTGAAAAACAGGGGCATGGCTCAGAGAACGCAGGGGTTGTACCACATCGACAATTTCATCAAATGGCAAATCAGCATTTTCATATGCATCAAGCAGTACATCGCGTGCTTGAACTAATAGATCACTGAAACTTATTTCCTTGCTAAAGCGAAAACGCAGCGGTAATAAATTGATGAAAAAGCCAAGACGGGCATGTCCATCAATACTGTGACGATTCGCAAATGGACTGCCAATAACGATGTCGTCATCGTATGAATAACGATTCAGTAATACGGCAAAAGCGGAAATCGCCACCATATAAGGTGTTAATCCATAACGTTGGCAGATTTTAGAAATACGTCCAACGAGAGATAAAGGAAGTGACTTCTGATATACCGCGCCACATCCCCGTTGTTCCAATAGCCGCGGCCGATCTGTAGGTAATTTATGTAGTTCAGGCAATTCCGCTAGCTGTTTTCCCCAATAGCCGCGTAAGCGTTGCTGACGGGCGCTATTAATATGAATATCTGTTACAGAGTCACTGACATGCGGGTAAGTAATCGTTTCCAACTTAGGTTGTTGACCGACTTTATACTGATTATAGGTATGGCTAAAATCATTAAGAAAAACGTGAGTAGACCAATCATCAAATACAATATGATGAAGAGTAAATATCAATTGATGATCGTTCTCTTGTCGATGAAGCAATAAACAACGAAAAGGCAAATCGCTACTGAGATTAAAACAATATTTGGCTTCATTATTACAGATTGACTGTATTTGGGTTTCGCGTTCTTCCGGGGAATAATAGCTGAGATCACGGATACGTAATTCAGGCCGCTGCGGATGCAATGTTATCTGCAATTCTCCATTGAGAACATGAAATTGAGAACGCAACACCGGATGACGCTCAATCATAAAAAGAATAGTTTGTTCAAGCGCTTTCGTATCTAACGTACCACGCAAACGTAACGAAAATGGCACGTTATATAATGCTGAGTCCATATTTCCTTGGCTAATAAGCCATAGTCTGCGTTGAGCAGGCGTTGGCAATAAGAATGGAACATTTGCTGAGGTGTTTGAATGATTACTCACAACATTTTTCCTAAGATAAAAGGGTTCTTGAAGCTTAGTGATCGCCGTAAAAACTATCGCCTTGGCTGTCGCCATTTTTCATTGCAAAAGCGCTATTGGGAGCACCTGTCACTCTGTTCTAACGGGGTGAAATCAATCAGAATGATAGTACGGACTCCAACGCTGGAGTTTTCATCGCAAGTTACGGGATTGATGTAATGACAAATCGCTGCATCGTCGATGATGTAGCTATCAAGGGGATCATTAAGGGTAAAGCGAGTTATCTTATGAGCAGGGACTTCTTCAAGCTGGCAATTTGCATAAGAAGGCGGCGCGATATGCGTTGCACCGCCTTCGACATTGTAACGTTCAATCAAATGTACAGCGGTGAACGGCTGACCGTCACGATGGAAACAGTTAGGCGTAATTTTTGCCGGTTTACCAGGTAGTGCTTGCATTCGGATCAAATGTACACCACACAGCAGACGGGAATAATGTTCGGCCATGCCGGTTAGACTCAGATCGTGCCAAATGAGTTTATTAAGTAGTCCTTTATTCAGTATTTCATCAGGCATGCGCAGGAATTTGCGTACCACACCACCAAATTCAGGTTGATATTCACTTCCCTGATGATAATCAATCTCTATACTACCATCAGGCTGCTGATGACCTGTTTTCCAATGAATAGTTTCTGTTTCACCGCTCCACACTCCTTCGCAATAACTGCGGTGACGACCACCTTCACCAAATCGGTCTAACGGCAGTGACTTTGATAATTCACACAGAGAGACAAGATCGATTTTTTCACTGTCAGAAAGGGCAAGATCGGTGGCGTTGAAAGTGGCAAACCCTTGTTGGTGCAAGTTATTGCGGATATGTGCGGTAGTAAGACGGTAACTCTCTGGTGCGTTAATAAATATATTCCAGCCCATTGTAATATCTCTTTATTAGGGTGAACTAAAATGACATCGTATTAAATTAATTACGATATCTTAGGGAAAACCAATTAATGCTAATTAACTCAAAAAATTATTTAGTTATACCCGTCATCTTCCAAGTTGCCTCTTTGTTGGCTGCACTCACTCACCCCGGTCACATAGTTAGCTATGCTCCCGAGGATTCGCTCCCTTGCCGTCGCGATGCATCTTGAAATCCATAGGGTATATACCCGTCATCTTTCAAGTTGCCTCTTTGTTGGCTGCACTCACTCACCCCAGTCACAGAGTTAGCTATGCTCCCGGGGATTCGCTCCCTTGCCGTTGCGATGCATCTTGAAATCCATAGGGTATATATTTAATGTTTTTAAAAAACACCTATAAATAAGAATGTCTCGATTTCGCATAGTAAGTACAACAACATTGCCATGCTTTTTTTCGATCTGAAAAATCAATCAATCAATTTCTGACAAATCAGATAGTAAAGAATGTTGTTGGATAAATGAGAGAGTTAATTTTAAATAAATAGGCTCTTAAACAAACCTACTATATTATAACAGCCGTTTTTTGAATGAGTTAATGACTTCAATAGTATTGCCTTTCTTGCCGGGTGAAACAATAGCATCCTCCTACAATACTTTGAAATTCATCTTTCCTTTTATTCCCCCTTGGTCAGCAACGCATAAGGATTAGCAAAGTCAATTTTTGTATCATAATTCTTTATTGATCATTTCATGACTGGCAAATGCTAAGCCATTATCAAACGTCATTGTTTTAACCCTTATGTTTTAATGGGCACAATGCTTTCACTGTAGTTGTCGCTAATTCTGATGCTTGTTTTCTGTTTAGGTCATAGTGTATTTTCCTTTGGCGAAATAGATGCTTACTATAGTAACTGACCGTCTTTTTGAAGGATTGATCTTATTAGTTGAATCCTCCCAACAATAAAAATTTTTTCACTAAAATTAAATAGAAAATAGATCGCAAAGTATACAATGTCAACTCGGTTTTTTATTTTTAATTTGGCAAAAAAATTTTACATATAAAGAGGTATTAGAATGTGATATTAAATTTAATTGATTTTAACCTTAGTATATCATTAATCTAGGAAATTAATTGACTATTTATATCCCATTTAGTTAGTAGGGAGTTATCAGTAATAAAATTCTACCGGTTATATTACTTGAATATAAATGGATTACTAATTCTGTAAATATACCCGTCATCTTTCAAGTTGCCTCTTTGTTGGCTGCGCTCACTCACCCCGGTCACATAGTTATCTATGCTCCCGGGGATTCGCTCCCTTGCCGTCGCGATGCATCTTGAAATCCATTGGGTATATACTCCCGGGGATTCGCTTCTTTGCCGTCGCGGTGCATTTTGAAATCCATTGGGTATATCTATTGGTTTTTACCATTTTCAGAAGAAAACGTGGGTTTGATTTTTCATGCTAATTTGAAATCCATAAGGTATATACCTACTGAAATAGGTTGTTGATATTATATTTTATTGACGCTTTTGATTAATTCTTGCATAAAGACAAAAAAAGGAACTATATAATAGAGCTTTAAGAAGCTATCATAAAATTTAAATTTTTTCTTTCTGAAAATAGAGTGTAATAATATACCATATGCTATGCTAAATAACGGCATATATAACGCATAAGATTGGTATTCTAGTAAGTAACCATATGATAACCAACAAAAATTAGCTACTATAATAGTTATGGTTTTATATTCAGGAAAAAACTTCCATGCTATAATAGCATATACCGAAATTATACTTGTAAATAAAAGCATAACACTCACTTTATTATACCCGCATGGTACATAAAGCAACCGATACCATGACTAGTACCAGCAACACTCTGAGCGACAACTGCTACAGCAACTCTTATTTTTCCTTTTGTTTTTTCCATTTCTTCTATATTCATAGTATGAAAATCAGCATATTTAAATTCTGAAATATTCAACTCTTCTTTAGCGCCAATAGAAACAGATGTAGATAAAACTAACAATGCAGTTAATAATAAAAATTTTTTATTCATAATTAACTTCTCTACATTTTATAAGTTAAACCCAACGATATAACTGAATTTTTATTATTACCAACTTCACCTATTATATTAATGTCAGAAACAAAGTCTGACATTAAATTTATCGTCGTGCCCATAATCAGAGATAATTAATCTGCATCAGAAGAGATATTTAAATCTGGCGCGTGCGCCGTAGCGGCGGTCATTATTACTGTTGGCGATTTTGTTGTTAGCATTTGCTTCCAGCATAGAGACGTAGGCGCCAAGATAGAGATTAAAGTTCTTCATATTCATGATATTGGGAATCTGATATGACATATGGATGGTATTTATATCGTATTTACCCGGTTCACTGAGTGGGTGATTAATCTGTGCGGTTGTATCGTCAATATTAAACGCTTTGATATTGTTGTGGGCATAGATATAACCCAGTTCGAAACGATGCCACATCACATTAATTCCGGTAGTGAAATTGTGTTCATCCGAGGCATCCAGATAGGCGGTATTCAGGTTAGCGACAATGCCATCATCAGGATTAGTCTCCAGATCGTTCCAACTGAGTGTCATGCCGTAACCATTGCGTCTGGATTGATCGACCCATTGCCCTTGCTTGTTCTGATAGCCATAGGCGTTATTGACGACATTACTCTCCATCGCTATGGCTGCACTAAACTGGTCTTTTTTCCAGGCTGCTACCGGGCGCAAATAGGCGACATTTTTTTTATTTTCCAGTGTATTGCCGTGGTAGGCGTTATCTCGGAATAGCGAAGTGCCATCTTCGAGTAGAGTATTGAGTTCGAAATACCAGTTGCCGGCGTATTTGCTTAGCATTAGGTTACCGCCGCTGTTACTGCGGCCACGTCCTTCTTTCATCATGTAAATATAACCGAAACCATCGGCATACAAATCGTTGGCGGTATTACCAGAATACTGAATAAAAGTGTCTTGGTTGAGAGGGAACATATCGTAGGCTTCGAAACGCCCGATTTTTACCTGCCAGTTTTTCTCATTGCCAAAGAAGAAAGCGGCGTCGTCGAGATTCATTTTGCCGGTCATGTCTGCCAACGGTTGTACTCTAAAACCGGCAAAGTTGTTGTTTTGATCACGGCGGTAACCGTCCAATCCGATCAAAATGCGACCATTAATATTCCAACGCTCTTTGTCGCCAGGTTTCCAGTCTTTTTTGTCGCTGGTTTTTAGTGAAGTAAGCTGACCGGTTCGGCTGGCGCCATCGAGATTGAATTCTACATCGCCGTACAATTTTAAATCGCCAAAATCATTCAGTTTCAAATTCTTGGTTGATGAAGCGCTATTTTCCAACGAAGGAGTATGTTGTGCGACTTGTACCGTCTGTTGTTTGGTTTCGATAGCATGCTGTTCCAATCGTTGTGCGCGTTGCTCGGCGGCTGTGGCTCGCGCTTCCGCTTGGGCGGCTCGTTGTTCTGCTTGTTGTAGCCGCTGCTCAAGTGCATCAAGGCGTGCTTCGATGCTATTAGCAGGTGAAGCAAGGGCAGAGGCTGAAAGTATTAATCCTGGTGTAACAAGCAAATAGTGAAGGTTTTTCATGATACTCAACCCTTTTGGGATACTAGTTATTATACCGTAGGTAAATTATTAAGCTGGTTTTTGCTAAAAGATAATTGGGTTGATTGGCAGATCGCAACCAAGTTTACTAACCAGATCAAACTATTGTGATCGAATACGCAAATTCGGCATGAAAGGTAAGTAACTGTAGATGGATGTCCACCACTGTGTGTTCAGGTTTGTATTTGCAAAAAGCAGTTGATTTGTCGGCATTGGGTAGCGCAGTCATTATATCTTTGGCAGTAGTTACTAATACGCCACAGGCTTAGGTCTGAGTGATGACCATGTTTAATCCTTGTTTTTCATCAAGACCAAATAGCGAGATAAAGTAGAAGAACCGATTTGGTGATGCAATTGAATAATATTCTTAGCTTTTTTCGCATGATTGAATATTGCCGGATGTATTCAGTTATCATTGATTATGTATGAGTGGTATATCGGTATATCACAGAAAACCACCGCTAAACAAAGGGAGTTGTCCGTTATAGCCTTTGTTGTTTGGAATTAAGAAGGAATATCTGGAGTGGAAATAATTGCATGAACTAATCATTTTAAAAGTGTGAAAATGATATTTCCTTTTATCATTTTTTTAATTTACTATTTGAATGATTGATAATATATTCAAATAGTTATGAAATATATTTTTATATGTTGATATCCCACTAATTGCATTATAATATCAGTGCTGTTTGGGGTGATAAATTCATAATAATCATATAGTTAAATTTTTTGGTGCCCTTTTTGTGATCACTCCCGCATTACTACAGTTTTTTTTATGATAAAACATAGGAGATAATAAGCTAAATTTTAATAAAATATCAGGATTGATGCTGGATGATTTCGTCAATTCAGCTTTATCTATTGTTTGATATGAGGAGAACGTTATTGACATTCATCACAAAACATAATGAATTCTAATGTGAGCATAAAGTCTCAAGTTCGGTTGATATAATACGTGTTATTATTGAGGCCATGTCTTGGTTGAACATAAAAATACCTAATGAAGAGCTTGTCGAAAAAATCTGATCATTAAAATAATTTAGCAAAGTAATGAATTATTCCTATGTCTTATCATTGCAGGATTTAAAGACATAGGTAAGAATCTGTTTTTTTAATTGTTTTGTAATCATGGAAATGCCGATGCTTGTTGGCCCTACTCTTAACGAATGGCTGTTGTTCATCGGTTGGAGTTTTTTAAATGGTGTCACATTATGTTCAGGACAATGCTAAAAATTTAGGGAATACCATGATGGCCGAAACCATTTATGGTTATGGAGATAATTTTTCCCCCTATGTTAGGTGTATATACCCTATGGATTTCAAGATGCGTCGCGACGGCAAGGGAGCGAATCCCCGGGAGCATAGCGAACTATGTGACCGAGGTGAGTGAGTGCAGCCAACAAAGAGGCAACTTGAAAGATGACGGGTATATACCCTATGGATTTCAAGATGCATCGCGACGGCAAGAGAGCGAATCCCTGGGAGCATAGCGAACTATGTGACCGGGGTGAGCGAGTGCGGCCAACAAAGAGGCAACTTGAAAGATGACGGGTATAAACGTAATTAAAAATTGTGACCGTATACCTCTATCTTTTGCAATTCGCGTAGGCAATAACCCTACGTTCACTTCTTTATCGGGATCTATAGTCTCTCAAGTAATCATGAACGGGACTACCCCGTGTTCGCCTTTTTATCAGGCATTAAGCGCAATAACGACAACTACCACGTTAACTATTTGTGAGGAAAAAGAGAGTGATAGACGTACAGATCAATGAAGTACCTCTTAAGGAACACAGCCCTGCAATTAATGATTGTTTGGATGAGCAAAAGTTACTTTATGACATGCTGCTGTCACGGGAATTTGATAATCGTAGCGCAATAGTCACACGACAAGGCCGAGCTTGGTTCCATGTGTCGGCTGCTGGGCATGAAGGGCTGGCTGTGTTGCCTCAGCTTATGGAAAAAAATGATGTGCTGGTTCCTTACTATCGTGATCGGGCATTAGTGTTAGCGCGTGGTATGTCTATTGTTGAAATGACAAGGGAACTTATGGGCAAGGCCACTTCTCACTCAGCCGGCCGAACCATGTCGAACCATTTTTGCTCCAAAGAGCATAATATCTTCTCGGTAGTCAGCCTGACGGGGACCCAATGTATTCCCGCGGCTGGCGCTGCTTGGGCAAGCGTGTTGGACAATAAAAACGGGCTTGTCGTGTGTGGTGTCGGCGATGCGGCGACCCGGCAGGGAGAATTTTATGAAGCGGTCAGCTTTGCGGTTGAAAGGCGTTTGCCGGTGGTCTTTGTGGTTTCCGATAATAAACTGGGTATTAGTACATCAACGGAGAAAATGGCCCCGTATCGATTGGGAATATTTAACGAGTGTTTGATCCGCCATGTTGATGCCCGCAAGCCGGAAACCGTATTTCCTGTCGCACAGGAGGTATTCAATAAAGCGCGATTTGAGCGGACTCCCTGCATATTGGTTTGTCGTATGGATCGGTTAGATTCTCATTCCAATTCAGATTCTCACAAACTGTACCGTACCCCGGATGAGCTGGAGACACTACAGGACCCTATTGAAAATTATGTCGCCTATTTAAAGGAAAAGGGGGCGATTACTGAACAGGCTCTGGCTGAACAAAAAGAGAGCATTAAAGCTGATGTAGCGGAAATATTCGAGCGTGTTTATCACGAAGAAGAGCCTGATCCTGCAACTGTCAGTACCTATTTGTGTAATCGTGAAAGCGCTCCTGCCGTACATGTTGAGATGGAAGCCGAAGAGACGCAGGTCAAAGCGGTAAATCAGGTGTTGGACGAGGCATTGAGTCAACATCCGAATGTGCTGTTATTTGGTGAGGATATTGAAGATCCTAAAGGGGGTGTTTTTGGTTTCACCCGTGGCTTATCTACTCGCTATCCTGATCGCGTTTTTAACGCTCCCCTTTCAGAAGCCACGATTATTGGCTCGTCTGTTGGGTTGTCCGCTTGTGGTTGGCGCCCGATTGTTGAACTGCAATTTATTGACTTTGTTGGATTAGGTCTCAATCAGTTACAGTCGCAACTTGGCACTTTAAGCTGGAGAACGGTAGGAAAATGGCGCTGTCCGGTAGTGATATATGCTCCTTATGGCGCTTATCTTCCTGGCGGCGGTATATGGCACAGCCAAAGCTCGGACGGTATCTTAGCGCATATTCCCGGTATTAATGTTCTTGTTCCAACGACGCCAGCCGATACCGTCGCATTGTTCCGTACCGCATTAAGTTTGGATATGCCAAGTCTGATCCTGATCCCTAAACACCTTATGAGAGAGCGCCATGAGCGCCGGTTAGTGAGTCCGGTGTCGCTTGGGCAGGCAAATATCGTCAGGGCAGGAAAGGATATTACACTGGTTGCTTGGGGAAATACGACTCAGCTTGCGACTATGGCTGCTCTTCAGGCGGAAAAAGACAATATTGACATTGAAGTGATTGAATTACGTAGTCTGGTACCTTGGGATAAACAACGGATTGCGGAATCTTTGCGCAAAACCGGACGGCTTATCGTTGTACAAGAGGATACCCGGACGGCCAGTGTTGGCGCATCCATTATTGCTGATATTTTGGATGAGAATGACAATTTCTTCTCTTTACTGGCGCCTCCGCGCCTGGTGACGCGTGAAGATATTCATATTCCTTTTAATCCTTGTTTAGAGAAAGCGGTTTTACCCAGCACGGATGACATTTTGGCTTCCGTCTATGCGGTAATGAGCTAAGGAGAACTTATGGCACAGTTGCTTATTCCCCCGATGGGAGAAGGAACCACTGAAGTCGTCATCATCCAGTTACTTAAGCAGGTGGGCGATCATGTCAAGCGTGATGAACCTGTTTATGAAATGGAGACGGATAAGGCTGCCTTTACCATTGAATCTGATGTTGAGGGGATTTTGGAAAAATGGTTGGCGGCGGAAAATGACATTATCCCTGTTGGATCGCCTATTGCCGTCATCAGAGCCGTTGGCGAGACGGCAGAATCTTCCCCTGTCAGTGAAGCGTTAACGCCTCCGCCGGAGAAAATGGAGAAAGTGGCGGAGGAAGTCGAAAAAATAGAGCAAGTGGAGACTGCCCCTAAAGTCTCTGCTCCTCCTGCGCGTATTCCGCCGAAAACCCGTCAGTACGCACAAGAACACCAAATTGAGGCGGACATTCTTAATCAACTGGCGGAAAAATATGGCACATTATTGCCTGGTCATATAGATGATTACCTTCAACAGCACAGCGAAACCAAAACGTCAGAGAAGGACAATGCAGAAAATGGCAATGTGGGCTTTCTGTCACGAGATCAGCAGCGTCTTAATCGTGCAATACGGTTAAATAGTGCGACGGTACAGCCTTGTTGGGCAGCTAAACCATTACCGATTGAGCTGGTTGATAACGCTATTCATCATTTAACGGAAACCTCTGGGCAGCAGGAGTGGATAACGCCATTTCAGGTAATCACTTATGCGATTGCTCAGGCGTTGAAAAAATTCCCAATGCTGCGTTCAAGGCCGCTTGATCAAGAACGTTACCACACTTATATGGATATCAATCTGGGTATTGCTTTTCTGGATGAAAAAGGCGATTTGAGCTCGTTAAAAGTACCGAGCACGCAGACAATGAGCTTTTTTGAGTTCAGGCAACATCTGAATGGGGTACTTGATCCAGATGCGGAAAAACTGCCTGTTGATATTGATGTTCCTATGATGATCTCCTATACCGGCAACGACGGCGCTACCTTTGCCGTACCTGTTATTGTGCCGCCATCTCAGTCGACATTGTTCATTGGCGCGCCTCACAACAAAGAGATGAACCTCGTTCTGGCATTTAATCACTATTTGCTCAATGGGGTAGAGGCGTCTGAGTTTATTACCGAGATTATTGCTCAGGTTCGTGTTCTGTCTGGGCCGCGATCTGTCGCGCATCAGATAGACAGTAAATCAGGTAAATCGGTTTCTGGGCAACTACGCACGTTGCTAGCGGATTTCCTGAATTGGGACGAAGATTTTACTGAATCAATGATGCAACGCACTTGGGCTGATTTGGGCATTGATTCGCTTAAGGCGGTAAAACTTGCAGAAAGAATGTCAGTGCATTTTCGTCGGAAATTATCGCCAACGCTGTTCTGGCGTTATAGCTCGCCGCATCGATTGATTGAACATCTTGACACGGCCAAAACTGAACTGACTGAGAAGAAACATTCCTTAGATGACTTTATTAATGCGATGCGTAGTCTTGATGGCGAAGCAGCATTAAGGTTACAGCGCCTCATAGAAGGAGGAAAGCATGGATAATCTGCACCACATATATCATTCGCTTAGCCCGGATGAACAACGGATAGCTAAATCTGCCTTGTTGGAACATTTAAGTTCCATTACTCCCTCAGTAAGTAGTGCGGGTGATACCAAACAGATGCCTATTGCTATTGTGGGCATGGCTTTCCGACTTCCTGGGGCGGAAGATTCCCCAGAACAAATGTGGGAGATCTTAAGAACTGGACACAGTGTAATAAAAGAGATTCCAGAGCAGCGGTTTGCGTCTGGAAAACCTTACGCTATTCCGTTGCCTAAAAAAGCCTTAAAAGCGGGGCTGCTTGATAGTATCGATGGTTTTGACGCGCCGTTCTTTGGTATTTCTCCGCGAGTCGCGGCCATGATGGACCCGCAACAGAGAATGCTGTTGGAGCTGACTTGGCAAGCGATCGAAGATAGCGGCGCTAATCCGCTTGGCTATTCAGGATCAAAGACCGGTGTTTTTATTGGCTCGTGCAGTAATGATTATCGTGAACTTGTTGCGGCCGATATGGCGATGGCAAATGCTTATGCGACGACAGGGACACTGAATTGCCTCCTGGCTAACAGATTGTCATTTTATTACAACTTTATTGGCCCGAGTTTGCAGATTGATACCGCGTGTTCAAGTGGATTGACGGCACTGACTCAAGCGGTGAATTCATTGCGTTCTGGAGAATGCCGACAGGCGATAGTTGGCAGTGTTAACCTATTGAGCAACACATTCAACATGGCTGCTTATTACCGGGCGGGAATGTTATCTAAGGATGGCTGTTGTCGGGTTTTTGACGCGGATGCTAATGGTTTTGTCCGTGGTGAAGGGGCTGTGTGTTTGTTCTTGAAAACGCAAAAACAGGCTTTAGAAGATCGGGACCCGATTTATGGATATGTTCGGGCATCGGCAGTCAATCATGGTGGGCGAGCTAATTCACTGACTTCACCTAACCCTGAGCAGCAAATTGCGTTGGTTAAAGATTGCTTGCAACAGGCTGGAATCTCTGCGGAGCAAATCAGTTACCTTGAAGCACATGGAACGGGAACCTCATTAGGTGATCCCATAGAGTTTAATGCGCTTAATGAAGTCTTTAACTATGATCAATCAGGAGAGATGTCACAGCCTTGCTATATTGGTTCGATAAAAGCCAACATTGGGCATTTAGAAGGGGCTGCGGGGTTAGCTGGCATCGTTAAAGTTTTATTAATGCTGCAACATAAATCCATTGTACCTAGCGCCGCGTTTCAGCGTTTGAATCCTGAAATTGATAGCGTGGATTCACGTTTACAACTGGCTACAGAGGAAAATTCCTGGCGGGTTGGGGCAGGGCAAAAACGTTTCGCTGGATTGAGTTCTTTTGGATTGGGCGGCAGCAATTCCCATGTCATTCTGGAAGAGGCGCCAACTCAAGCGCAGCAACAGATGAGAGCCAATTTGGAGGGGTATTATTATCCTCTCTCGGCTAATAGTCAGGCATCGTTACAAAAAATGGTGGCTGTGTTGGGAGATTTCATTGACAACGACGAAAGCGTTGATCTGCCTGCGGTGAGCTGGACATTACAATTTGGCCGGGCAGCGTTATCTTATCGGGCATTATTTGTGGCAACATCCCGGCAGGATCTACTAAGGCAACTACGGGATTTTGCTTCGTCTGCTTCAACCAAAGAAGATCAATGGCTTCATATGGCGGAGGATGACTCTCGATTCTTATGGCTACAAGGTCAGGACATAGATTGGCGTACCTGCTGGCCTTCCGGGCAGAAACCGCTGCGTATTCGATTGCCTAAATATGCTTTTGAACATCGGCGCTACTGGTTGCCTCACAATGAATCTGTGGTTGCAAAACAGTAGGTAGTGAAGCGGAACAGGAAAATCAAAGAGCACGGTGGAAACCCCACAATCTCGAAAGAGGTTGTGGGGTTTCTTTTAGGCACGATTCATGCTGTTCACCTTCTATGATAAAGATGAAATATCAGACCTGAGCAGTGAATAAAGGGATATTTTGCGTAAGATGCTAGAGAATTTGAAGCCTGAGTGCAGCCAACAAAGAGGCAACTTGAAAGATAACGGGTATATCTCTGAAATAGTTATTTTTAGTGAGAATTAAGGTCAATTTAATTAATATCAATATTGTCCTGACTTAATAATATCATTAACCTGACTTTTAGCTGATATTATTTTAAACGGGGATTATCTTCTACAAAGAAATTTAAAATAAGAGTTTTACAGTGATTGCTATCACAGAGTGAGCTTTTGTAAAATACTACTATGGAATTACATATTTCCATTTGATATATTGTTAATAACCAGTTAATTTCTTTGTTGATATGAATTTATGATGATTGAAACTTTACTGGGAAATATTATTTTATTGGATGGAGGGATAGTATTATTTCAATTAACAAAGATGGATGATAGTTACTTTAAAATAAAATTTTATTTGTAGAGATAAAAGGAAGGTAATATGGAACTTATTAAAAATAGATTCTGTCACTGGAATGGTGAACATCTCGTTGTAGATACAATGGCTAGAAATCATAAAATGGTTAACAGTATGGGAACGGGCGAGGGATTAGTTTCGTTTGATGGTTTTGGCGCCGATCTAATTCGTTTCAGCAAAAATGAGGGGATGCAGAATCATACTCACTTAGGGCATCATATCTTATTTGTACTCGCAGGAACGGGTTATGTTATTTATGCGGGTGAAAAGCATGAAATAGAGCCTGGAGTTTGTTATTTTGTGAATGGAGAAATAGATCACGCGATTAAGGCAACCAGTGATTTGGTCATGCTTGTTGTTGGTAATAATCATTGTGCGGTTGATTCGCAAGATAGAACGACGCTGGTGCCATATAGAGAGGGAACCCCAGAGGAATTAAAAGTTTAACTTGGGATAAATTAAATATGTGCTAGTGCTTGATGAGTTGTGAGAATGCCATGATATTCATGAAGATAATCATAAATCAGGAAAAGTAATTGGAGTGATAAAAGGATGATATAATATTTTTTCAATTAATATAATATGGGCATTTCATGAAGGGGATCAGGTACTAGCCTATGAAACATTAGATTTACTGGAAATAAAATGGAGAAATATATTAGAGATAATATTCTATTGTAATGATAAAATCGGAAAAGATTATTGAAATTATTTTAATATAATATTTAAATTGGAAAATAATTTCAATAGACGGTGGTAATGAGTTTCTGAATGGAAAGAGTCTGTACATTATTTAGTGATTTTGTTCTCTTTGAGACAATAAGTTATCTGTCCCTCTAACACATTTATACCCTATGGATTTCAAGATGCATCGCGACGGCAAGGGAGCGAATCCCCGGGAGCATAGAGAACTATGTGACCGGGGTGAGTGAGTGCAGCCAACAAAGAGGCAACTTGAAAGATGACGGGTATAACATTAATCCTTGCACACTACCGTGTCGTGAATGTTCTATCTGAGAAATATTGGGTATTCATATTTGGGGATTGATGAACCAACTAAAGGATTCCCTTTCTCGATATTTATATCTCGTATTTAATGGTTGAGTAGTGTCAATCTTAGCACTATTGTGAATGGTATTATGTGATTGGTGAATCATTGTTTCTCAGGCCATTACAAATGCCAACTATCAGTGAGTTTTTTGGCATCCTGATCCGGATGTACGACGACGACCATAATCCGCCTCATTTCCATGCTTATTTGAACCGCTGGAGTGATTATCATGTGCAGAGTAACGAAAGTGGAAATAAAGCCAGAGTATACCTTGGCGGTGACGTTCGATGATGGTGCCTATGGAGAGGTGTGCATCGCGGATCGGTTGTTCGGACCCATCACTGAAAGAGCAGAAATTCTTTGCCCAAGCGCGTGTTGATGAGTGTGGCGCAGTATGCTGGCCGAATGATGCTGATCTGGCGCCCGACGCACTCTACAAAAAGCTCAAATCCCACTTAAGGGGTAATATATGACTGAACTGTTTGCATTGCTTGTGTTTGGATATTGGTAAAAGCGAGTGTTTTAGTCATTTTCTAGAAAGTATTGATGGACTGACTAAAATACAATTTGTGGATGAAAAATGGCGAGCATGGTTTGAGGGGGCTCTTTTTTCTGCCTAAAATTCAATTATTTATTCCATTTTTGATTGAATCAATTCAAATTCATTTTCAGTTTAATTTTTTAAACTACTGATTAATAAACTGGTTCTTAAGAAAAATCTTCTCTTTATGTTGACTACCAACGTACTTCTGAGGTGGGTAGAAAAGTCACTTCTTTAACGTGCTCTGATGAATCGTAATCAACTTGCATGTTAGTTGGTATACGAAAATCTAGTATCGTGTACAAGTCAACCCATCCAAACTCTTGCTTCATTATTACTTTTGGCTCTTTTGACTTTTCAGGCAATCCGAATTGTTCATGGATCCACTGACGTGACATATGTGAGATCAGTGGTGATGGTAACTCATTTGGAAATGTGTATGATGGTTTATCACTATCCAATAGGGTAAGTGTCACATCAAATAAAACTTTATTCTTCTTTTTAAAAGCAAGATAAACACCTTCTTTAACCATATCTAGAGATATATACTCAGTGCCAGAATTTCCTGTTGGCTTGGTTTTATAAGGGATTAACCCTTCATCAAAAATTTCCTGATAAGTTTTACCTAAACTATTAATTAATGCTTCAATGTTAATCGCCATTATTTATATAACTCTTTTCTCAATTAAGCCAATTCATTTTCAGCTTAGCTTTGCAAGCTGTTGATTAATGAATTGGCTTTTAAGAAAAATTTTCTCTTTATATTAATCACCAACGTACTTCTGAGGTGGGTAAGAATGTCACTGATATAACTTGCTCCAATAGATCATAATCAAACTTCATACTAGTCGGAATACGAAAATCCAGCAATGTATATAGCTCAGTCCAGCCAATATCTTTTTTAAGCCTTTTTCTCGGTGGAAGAAATTTTTCTGGTTTGCCAAATTGCTCATGAACCCACGGTCGGTACATTACTAGAATTAATGGCGAAGGCAATTCATTAGTAAACTGGTATAAAGAATTTCTCTCGTCAAGCAAAGTTAATGTAATTTCTTTTAATCGCTTTCCTTCCCGATAAAAAGACAGAAAAACGCCTTCTTTAACCATATCCAAGCACACTATACTATCACCCGCAAAACCACTTGGTTTCGTTTTATAAGGAATTAATCCTTCATCAAAAATTTCCTGATAAGACCTACCTAAACTATTTATTAATGCTTCAATGTGAATCGCCATTATTTATATAACCTCTTTTCTCAATTAAGCCAATTCATTTTCAATATAGCCTTTTAAACTGCTGATTAATGAATTGGCTCTCAAGAAAAAACTCCTTTATTGACTACCAACGTACTTCTGAGGGGGGTAAAAATGCCACTTCTTTGACATGCTCAGATAGATCGTAATCAACTTGCATATTCACTGGAACTCGAAAACCTAGGAGAGTATATAACTCTGTCCAACCAATATCTTTCTTTAATCTTTTCCTTGGAGAAAGTGATTTTTCAGGTTTACCAAATTGTTCATGAACCCATTGCCGGGTCATCAGTGGCACTAAAGGAGATGGCAATTCGTTGGGAAATTTATACAGAGGTTTCTTCTCATTTAGCAAAATCAATGTAATTTCCTTTAAACGTTTTCCTTCCCGATAAAATGCTAAAAATATGTCCTCTTTTGCCATTTCCAGACAAATAATATCGTCACCAGGAAAACCACTTGGCTTAGTTTTATAAGGTATTAATCCTTCATCAAAAATTTCCTGATAAGACCTACCTAAACTATTTATTAGTGCTTCTATATTGACTGTCATTTGTATAACCCTTTTTGCCTCCTGCTAGCTACCACCCTAGTTGATTCCGGTGGATAGTAGTTTAACACCTGAACCGACTGTAAATACCAGAATATTGTTATTCCTCTATACCTTCATTCGATATTATTCTTGAAGTCAGCTTTTGTTTTTTAATTCTATCTTACATACTCTTTCATTCTTACAGAGTTTATTATAGTTATGACTAAACTCTGCTGGTTGCAGAGTTTAGTCCTTATAAGCCACTATTTTTTATTGATAATGTTATGCGGATAATTCATTTGATAGTAATTTCATCTAAATATTAATCACTTACAATAAAAGCAATGAAATACTACAAAGAATATTTAACTCTAAAATCAATCTTTCTTTGAAAGATAGAGTTTCTTCGCATCTTCTAAACTCATAGAATTAGCTCCTCCTGAAAAATATGGGTCTGCTGATTGAACAGGATCATCCTCCCAATTACATATCGGACATATTTCATATTCCCCTAAACGCTCAATTGTCCGTTTACCGCAACACGGACAAGTATTATATTCCATCATTGTCTGTTCCAATATTCTATTCCTCTTTCCGGTTTAAACATTGTCCTGGGAATACCATCTTTGCTCTTTGACGCAAATGTGTTTGAAAGTGGATGATAAAAAATTTCATCACCGTTTGCTCTCTTTTTCCTTAAGGTTCCACTAGGAGGATTATTAACAAAGTCATGAGTAGCATCAACATATTCTTTAGAGTTTTTAAGCTCAGGAAATTCATGCTTATGTTTTTCCCAATGATTATATGCATTTGATACAGGTAGTAATTTCTTTGTTTCAGTCCAAATCTGAGTGTCTTTATTTTTACTCAAATACACATACACCGGCGGCATATTCGGGATGGGGAGGATCAAAATATAATCGCGAAAATCCTTCTCTTCCGGCATTGGCAACGATTCAATATCGCTGCCTACCTTATCCGGGATCGGCAATACGGTTATCTGCGACGGAATAAACGGCTGTTCCTCATTCCCGGTATGGGGTGGAACTTTGAATTTCTGTTCGTTCGGCGTCCATAAGATCGTCGGCCGGTATTTTTCTCCCGGTTCCCAGAATTCATAATTACCAGTGGCCGGATTCAGTCTCATCATATGAACCGGCACTTTATCCAGACCACTTTCCGGGCTGACGTGATAGCCCTGAACCGTCATCCTGCCGCTTTTTTCATCTCTGATCCAGCGAAAACGAACACGGGTCGGCGCTTTACCGAATCGTTCCGCTATTTCACTAAGATGATATCGGTTTAAGTAATCCTCTTCGCCCTCATTCAATCCCGGTGAATAAAACAGCCCCATTAATCCGACTGTCAACGGATTCGGCGCCGCCAGCCAACGTCCGGCACTGGTAACGCCACCACCAATGTAACGCATCGCCAGCGCTTCGCCATCTGCTACCGCGTTGCGAGTCGTTGCAGTTACAGCAGTCGCAGCGACTTCGGCCTTATCTTTGCTGCTACTAAACCACCGTTTATACCACGGTAATTTTTTATCCTGTGGCTTATCCGGTTCTGGCGGATGTTTCTTGCCTTGCGGGGGCTGTTCAGGCTTTGATTCCGTGACTGGAACTGGTGATGATGGAACCTGATATATCCCCATCCTGCCGAAATTACTTGCCGGTTCAGTTTCTGTACCGGCATCGGTACAGCCTTTGCCCCGCTGGCGGGATTTGGCAAATACCGGGATCGGTGGAGGCGGTGCTTGTGTTACCGGTGGAGTGTTGGGCTGAACCGTTGTTGCTTTCTCCATCGGTGAATTTTGCGTTGCCATATAAGCAGGCGCTACCGCTTGTTGACGAGGCTGTTCCTGCTTCTCGTAGCTGTCCATAACTGAATTGATAAACCGGGCCCGACAAGGGCAGGTGCTGACACTATCCAGTGTACCGGCTAATCGTTGTCCCATATCAAACATATCTGATATGCCGCCGACAATCATATAAGTACCGGGATGCTTGCCGCAGGTGACCTTATCCCCTTCACGCGCGGTTGCTCGCCCATTGAATGTCATGGTGTGATCACCCGTAATAATCTGTCCGCCGCAGGTGGTTTTGTCACCAACGAGCAGGTAATACCCTATTGCCATCCGCTTCACTTCCCCTTTGACTAACCACATTAATCGTTTGTTTAACTAAAATAATTACCATATCACTACCACTTAAAATGTAATAATTGATCGGTAATGCAATTTATTTGAGTTAAAGAGATATATAAAAGTTCAGAAATTAATGAAAATAAAATCGAATTTTTTGCTGCTAGCTCTGATGATAAGTGGATAACAGTTTGATTAGCTGGCTTTATCATTGATTTTGGAAAATGTAACCTCGCTGATTTTTTCATTGTTAATCGTGTTTGTTGTTGAACTTGATCCCGCAAATACCCGGTCAAATTTCTCATTGTTCCAGCCATCGGATTTTTTCTCTTTTGTCATGCTAACAGCCATTTGATTCCATATTTTCTGACCGACAATGTTTTAAACGCTGACAAGGAAAGCCGTGGCTGAAGATAGCGATCTTGAGAAAACAGAAGAACCCACGCCCCATAAGCGGGAAAAAGCCCGCAAAGAGGGGCAGATAGCCCGCTCCAGAGAGCTGAGTTCTATATTGATGTTGACCAGTGGTTTAAGTTTGCTCTGGATGAGTGGTCAGTCAATGACGCATGAATTGTCGTTGATGGTGTTTGAAGGGTTTAGCTTTGATCACAATGTAGTCAGCAATGATAAACAGATGGTTCAACAGATTGGCAGATTGCTCCAGCAAGCTGTTTTGGCTTTGTTGCCGGTTTTTGCCGGATTAGTGTTAGTGGCATTAAGTGCTCCGGCGCTATTGGGTGGATTAGTATTCAGTACCAAATCCATCAAATTTGATCCGAAAAAATTGAATCCCATTTCTGGCCTGAAACGTATTTTCTCAATGAATGCGTTGGCGGAATTATTCAAAGCACTGCTTAAAGCGGGATTTGTCGGTATTGGCGCTGCTTTGTTCCTTTGGATGAACTGGCCTGCCATGTTACGGCTCATAGCTCAACCGCCGCTGTTGGCGCTGGATGATGCTATGCAAATGCTGATATTCGCTGGTTATGTGGTGGTTTTCATGTTGATACCGATGGTGGCTTTCGATGTTGTTTATCAGATATACAGCCATTTGAAAAAACTGAGAATGACCCGGCAGGAAATAAAGGATGAATTTAAAGAACAAGAGGGGGACCCACATGTTAAAGCGCGTATCCGTCAGCAACAACGGGCGGCTGCCCGTCAGCGTATGATGGCGGATGTACCGAAAGCGGATGTGATTGTCACCAACCCGACTCACTATGCTGTTGCTCTGAAATATGATGAAAAAGCGATGGGTGCGCCGAAAGTATTGGCGAAAGGCGCGGGGATTATTGCATTACGGATTAAAGAAATAGGGACAGAAAATCGTATTCCATTACTTGAGGCGCCGCCGCTTGCCAGGGCGCTTTATCGCCATAGTGAAGTTGGCGGGCAAATCCCCGCGACACTTTATGCCGCCGTCGCGGAAGTTCTGGCTTGGGTCTACCAATTGAAACGTTGGAAACGGGAAGGCGGCTTGAAGCCGAAGAAACCTGAAAATCTGCCAGTGCCGCCAGCACTGGATTTTGCTGGAGAAAATAATCGTCATGGCTAATCTGGCCTCTATACTTCGTTTACCGGGCAATATGAAAGGCTCGCAATGGCAAATGCTTGCCGGGCCGGTATTGATCCTCTTGATTTTGTCGATGATGGTATTGCCATTGCCGCCATTCATGCTTGATTTGCTGTTTACATTTAACATAGCGCTATCAATCATGGTATTGCTGGTGGCGATGTTTACCCGACGGACACTGGATTTTGCCGCATTTCCGACCATTTTGCTGTTCTCCACGTTATTACGTTTATCTCTTAACGTAGCTTCAACCCGTATCATTTTATTAGAAGGGCATACCGGTTCTGCGGCGGCGGGGCACGTTGTGGAGGCGTTTGGTCACTTTCTGGTGGGTGGTAATTTTGCTATCGGTATTGTGGTATTTATCATCTTGGTATTGATTAACTTTATGGTGATTACCAAAGGCGCAGGGCGGATTGCCGAAGTGGGCGCCCGTTTTGTGCTGGACGGCATGCCCGGTAAACAGATGGCAATTGATGCCGATTTAAATGCCGGATTAATTGGTGAAGAAGAAGCGAAGAAACGCCGTGCTGAAGTGACACAGGAATCGGATTTTTATGGTTCGATGGATGGCGCCAGTAAATTTGTGCGCGGCGACGCGATTGCGGGGTTGATGATCTTGGTTATCAACGTCGTTGGCGGCTTAATTGTTGGTGTGGCCCAACATGGTATGAGTCTGGGGGATGCGGGAGAAGCGTATACCCTGTTAACCATTGGTGATGGTCTGGTTGCACAGTTACCGGCTCTCATTATTTCCACTGCGGCCGGTGTGATTGTTACTCGCGTAGCAACGGATCAGGATGTGGGTCAGCAGATGGTGACTCAACTGTTCAATAATCCCAGAGTGATGATGTTGAGTGCGGGGGTTCTCGGATTGTTGGGTATGGTGCCGGGCATGCCCAATTTTGTTTTCTTGTTATTTACCGCGGCATTAGCTGGTCTGGGTTGGTATCTCTATCGTCGTACCGATGCTCCGGCGATAAATACAGAAAAACCAAAAATAGAAGAGCAACAACAAGCATCAGAGGCTTCATGGTCTGACGTTCAGCTTGAAGATCCTTTGGGTATGGAAGTGGGATATCGTCTGATCCCGATGGTTGATTTTCGGCAAAATGGTGAATTATTGGGGCGAATCAGCGGCATTCGTAAAAAATTTGCTCAAGAGATGGGATACTTACCGCCGGTTGTTCATATCCGGGACAACCTTGAACTGGCCCCGGCGGGTTACCGTATTCTGATGAAAGGGGTAGAAATTGGTCGCGGTGAAGCGCATCCGGGCCGCTGGCTGGCGATTAACCCCGGTGGCGCCGTGGGGGAATTGCCCGGTGATATCACGAAAGATCCCGCTTTTGGCCTGTCTGCGGTTTGGATTGATGATAGCCTCAGAGAACAGGCTCAGGTTCAGGGATACACGGTGGTTGCCGCCAGTACGGTTGTTGCGACCCATATGAATCATCTGTTGACGCAATATGCCAATGAACTGTTTGGCCGTCAGGAAGCTCAACAGCTATTTGAGCGAGTCAGCCAGGAGATGCCTAAACTGACGGAAGACTTTATTCCTGATGTTGTTAATCTGACAACCTTGCATAAAGTGCTACAAAATCTATTGTCTGAACAAGTCCCTATCCGGGATATGCGGACAATTATTGAAACCTTGGCTGAACATGCGCCTGGGCAAACTGATCCCTATGAGCTGACATCTTTGGTTAGAATTGCGCTTGGAAGAGCAATTGCTCAACAGTGGTTCCCGGGAGCGCAGGAAATTCAGGTCATCGGATTGGATGCTGGCCTTGAGCGGTTGTTAATTCAGGCGTTACAAAATGGCGGTGGTCTGGAGCCCGGATTGGCGGATAATTTGCAACGGCAGGCGACGGAAGCGCTACAACGTCAGGAAATGTTGGGAGCGCCTCCAGTATTGCTGGTTAATCATGCATTACGCCCGTTGTTATCGCGTTTCTTGCGTAGAGCTTTGCCTCAATTAGTGGTTTTATCTAATCTTGAAATCAGCGATAACCGTCAAATTCGTATGACCGCGACCATTGGTGGTAACGGATAGCGGTATCAATAACATATTTTTACAAGTATCACCGAAGTGATTTTTATTCACTTCGGTTTTTTCATTATTAAATAATCATCATCAATGGACTCAGAGGCTGGCAAAGGTAATCTGATATCAAAAGATGAATAAATTATTTTTAAGTTAATTTAGATTCTTAAAAAATAAATTTTATATTTGAGTGTTTACATAATAAATGAAAATTGTTTTTCCTATATAGTAAGCGAACTGTCTTGTTTGAAAATAATTCATTGGGTGTTTTGTAAATAACTTTCCAAAATAGTGCTCCCTCCGTACAACGCCTTGTGTAGCAAGGGTTGTGTGCTATGCTATTTACTGCGATGTTTTACGTAAATAATTATTAAAATAAATGGCATGGGTATTATTTAAGAGCTTATCTAACTATATATACCCTATGGATTTCAAGATGAATCGCGACGGCAAGGGAGCATAGATAACTCTGTGACCGGGGTGAGTGAGGGCAGCCAACAAAGAGGCGACTTGAAAGATAACGGATATATCTGTTAATTATTAAAGTGTGGAATAGATAAATATATTAGGGGGGGGGTTATAATCTAAGTTGTGAAAGTAAATGAGATTATTTCGGGAAAAATTATTATTTTTTGGCATATTATGCCTTCCATATTCTTGCATTAAAAATTAATCAAAATTAAACGAACGCCATTTTGTGATAAAAAGGTCTTGACTTTTTTATCAGCTAATTAAGAAAATCATCCCATCTATAAATGATTTATTTTTCTGTAGAAGATAAGGAATAAAGGGTGGGCATATCAGCGTAAAACATAATTTACACTCATTCTGATAAATATGTTGTCTGAATAGATTAATCGAATGACTAACTCTAAGGACAGTGAAAGGATAGATATCTTGAGAGAATATCATTAACAATATTCTGGCTAATCTGTTGGATTGTATTCATGTGAGAGGCTTTATGATTACCTGATAGTGATAAAGGTTGATCTGTTTCTCTCATCTTGTATCACTGGATATCTTGTTATTCGTATAGCATGAATGAGAATTATTCTTTTTTACAGTGAATTGAGGCATGATATTTAAAAAGAAATAATGAGATTGGAATTTATATAACATATTGAATAAAAATGAAAATAAGATATTTTTCTCACGGGGAACTATCTGTTTATAACCGAATGTTCAATTCCTTTTCATTTTATGGCAACCAATGCAAGCTTATTTTTGTCAATAAATGTCATGTTGTTGTTATAAGGCTTAAATATCCTGTTCGGTATGTTGTTATATCGATGGTGATGGAGTCTGGACATTAAAAATCGTATTTTTTGAAAAAAAGAGTTGATCTTTATAGGCACCCATTAAGAGGATGGGGAAATTTGTAAATCGCTCATCCTGTTCATGCATTGATGTATTGAGAAAACATGAATGACCCGTGTAAATATTGACGGTTCAGTTCACTGCCGACCGGGAAATACCGGCGTGGGTGACTTCCCGATATAACAATAATGACATGGCTTTACATTGGGTCCTTATTGTTTACTCATGGCCGCAGAAAATTTAGGAGAAAATATGACGAATCCAACTCCGATGATCATCTTTGATCACAGCCGTTACAAGTTAAAAGTGCGGGGCAATAAAGCGCCGCTGGATGTGCTGACCTTTACCGGGCAGGAAGCCTTAAGCCAGCCGTTTCGCTATGCCATTGAATTCACCAGTGCGGAGAAAGGGATTGAACCGGCCCAGATGCTTATGCAGAACGCTTCATTTACCCTGACGTCGCCTGAAATCAATCCGGGGATACGGTGGATGCCGATTGTACCCTCGGCACCGCTGCGCTCAGTTTACGGGGTGATCAGCGGCTTCAAACTGCTTTCCACCTCGCGGGACGAAAGCCGTTATGAAGTGACGCTGGAGCCCCGGCTGGCGCTGCTGGCGAGAAGCCATCAATACGCCATCTACCAAAAACTGTCGGTGCCGGAGATTGTGGAGAAAATCCTGCGGGAGCGGCATGGTTTTCGCGGGCAGGACTTCCTGTTCAGTCTGGCCTACAACTACCCGAGGCGGGAACAGGTGATGCAGTATGGCGAAGATGACCTGCGCTTTATACAACGCCTGCTGGCGGAAGTGGGTATCTGGTACAAAGTCACCGCGGATGACCGGTTAAAGATCGACGTGGTGGAGTTTTACGACGACCAGCGTGACTACCAGTTCAACGTCTACCTGCCGGCCCGCAATCCGTCAGGCATGCACGGCGGGGAGGACGCGGTGGTGTGGGGCATGGAGACCGCGTATCAGGTGGTGGAGGGAAAAATTACCACCCGCAATTATGACTACCACGATGCCCGGCCGTATCCCGGCTTAAACACTGGGGCGGATGTGGCGCGGGATGACCGAACGACTTATGGGGAAGCGTACCATTACCGCGATGACTACCGGATACCCGGTGACCGCTACGCCTATCAACCGGAGACGGAAAGCGGGGTGTTTTATGCCCGCCTGCATCACGAGCGCTACCTGAATCAGCGCATCCGCCTGCGGGGGATGACCACCTCCGCCACGCTGGTGCCGGGGCAGGAATTGAAAGTGAAGGGTGACGCCCCGGAAGCGTTTCGCAAAGGGGCGATAATCACCCAGATCACGAGTAGCGCCCGCCGGGACAGCAGTTTTGAAATGGCATTCACTGCCATTCCCTATTCCGAAACCGTGTGCTTTCGCCCGGAACGGATACCGAAACCGGTGATGGCCGGTACGATACCCGCACGCGTGAGCAGCACGAAAGTGAATGATACCTATGGCGATATCGACGAAAACGGCTTGTATCGGGTGTCATTTGACTTTGACCGGGAGAAATGGCCGCAAGGGAACGAAAGCCTGTGGGTGCGTCTGGCCCGTCCGTATGCGGGGGAGAAATATGGCTTTCACTGGCCGTTGCTGGAAGGTACCGAAGTCGCGATCGCCTTTGAAGGAGGCGACCCGGACCGGCCCTATATCGCCCATGCCCTGCACGATTCAGAGCACCCGGATCATGTCAATCTCTACAACTACAAACGCAACGTTCTGCGCACCCCGGCGAATAACAAACTGCGGATGGATGACGAACGTGGCCGGGAACATATCAAACTGAGTACCGAATACGGCGGTAAAAGCCAGTTAAATCTCGGGCATCTGGTCGATAGCCAGCGCCCACACCCGGATAAACGGGGAGAAGGTTTTGAGTTGCGAACCGACGACTGGGGCGCGATTCGGGCCGGTAAAGGGTTGTTTATCAGCGCGGATAAACAGGCCCGTGCGGGCGGCGAGGTGTTAGAGATGGCGCCGGCAATCAGTCTGGTCAAAGGCGCGGTGAATCAGGTGATGGAGTGGGGAACGATAACCAAAACTCACGTGAATCATCAGCCGGATACTGAAAGCCTGAAAACCTATTTGCAGGGTGTGGATCAACTGAAAATGGCGGCCATGCTGCTCAGCGCGCCGGAAGGAGTAGGGATTGTCAGCCCGCAAACCGTGATGGTGCAAAGTGGTCAGGCGCTCTATGCCCAAAGTGCGGGTGACGTGCATATCGCCAGTGCAAACCGGATTGGGATGAATTCGACACAAGCTATCTCCCTGTTAGCACAAAACGAAGGGATGCGTCTGGTATCGGGAAAAGGGCCGCTCACCATTGAATCGCATGGCGATAGTTTAGGTATCACCTCATTAAACGATGTCACCGTTAATTCAACGCAGGGCCATGTCCAGATTACGGCGAAAAATGGCCTGACATTGGCGTGCGGCGGCGCGTATATCCGTCTTTCTCCGGCAGGAGAAATTGAAATTCACGGGCCGGGCCTGTTAAGCCTGAAAGGGCAGCACAAAATGGCGTCACCGGCGAAACAGGACTTTCCTTTGCCTGATCTGCCTGAATCTGTGTGTATAGAGTGCGTTAAGGCAGCGAAAGAGAATGCGAAAGGGTTTGTTTTGAGGAAATAGCTAATGAATCACGATTTGATCACTGACTGGATTGCCGCACTTAAGGCGGCTGCGACAGATAACGACATGCGTTATCTCAATATGATTGTGGATCAGTCAGGGGGAAAACTCTCTTTGATCCCAGAGCTGCAAAGCTTTTCGCCTGCAATCAAATGGTGTTCGCTGTTTCAGGGATTGCCTGAAGAAATTATGGCGGATGATGCGCCGATATTGATGCGGATTGATTTGACACACCCTGACCAGTGGCAATGGATGCAGGAAGTTATCCTGCGCTTAAGGGAAGAACGGTTGCTGCTGATTTTATGCTCGTCATGGTCATTTGACTTGTTGTCTCAGCATTTAATTCAATGTGTGGATGCTGCATGGGAGGGACAGGCGGGAATTTTACGCTTTTTTGACCCGTCTATATTTCCTGTGCTGTTTTCCCATGTATTGGATACGGAACAACAGCAGCAATTACTTCGGCCGGCGCTGTTCTGGAGCTGGCTTGATCGTGACGGTGCTTCAAATTTTCTTTTGGGTGAAGGGAATGAAGAACCGGTTAATGACGCCGTTGAGAAAATTGATCTCACTGATAAGCAACTAGAGAGCCTCCTGTGTGTTTCTGATGCACATCGGCTGATGTCGCAACTGGATGATAAGGACGCATATCTGGAAGCCTCGAATGAACAACTGTTTAACCACTGTTATGCATTGATGATTGAGGCGTCTGATAAGTCCATTTTACTGGATGACGACAGAGAGTCATTCGTGCTCAAACACCTTAAATCCAGATTATCACTAATGTGAAGGAATAGAAGATGAAAAAACAACCATTGAGGCTGGCGGTTTTATGCCTGCTATTGGTCGCCTGTAGCCAGTTTCCGGCACAGGCAGGGGTAATTATTGCCATTAATCATACCAAATGGGCGATAAACCGGTTCAGTGTGGATGATACACCGGGTATCGATATTATCGGCCCGTATCAGGGCGGTGGTGGCGGTTGCTGCTATAGCGTGCCAGAGAAATGGGAACCCGGGATGACGGTTAAGGTGGATTGGGAAACAGGGATAGCTTATTCCGATGATTTTCCCGGATATGAAAATGAAGAGAAATATCTAGCTTGGGAAAAAAAGATGGATGCTTATACACGCCAGCATAGCAAGGTAGTCCCGGTTCCTTATTATCAGAATGGCGGTGATACCTGCGGTATTACGGTGCATTTTCTACCCTGTGATCAGATAAAAGTTACGACCTCGTGTTACGCCTATGGTAGCCCGAACTACCCGATTAAAGAACCGTTGAAAATGAAGGAGCCAAAAGTATGTCCGAAGTAATGCATACCGGCACCTCAAGTCCAGATTGTCACTAATGTGAAGGAGTAGAAGATGAAAAAACAACCATTGAGGCTGGCAGTTTTATGCCTGCTACTGGTTGCCTGTAGCCAGTTTCCGGTACAGGCGGGAATCATTGAAGCGATTAACCATACCAAATGGGCGATAAACCGGTTCAGTGTGGATGATCAGCCGGGTATCGATATTATCGGACCATATCAGGGCGGTGGTGGCGGTTGCTGCTATAGCGTGCCAGAGAAGTGGGAACCCGGGATGACGGTTAAGGTGGATTGGGAAACTGGGGCAGGAGGTTCCGAAGGATTCCCAGGGTTTGCTGATAGGGACAAGTACTTGGCATGGGTAAAAAAGATGGATGCTTATACGCGTCAGCATAGCAAGGTAGTGCCAGTACCCGATTATACCGGGCAGCGCACCTGTGGCATTACGGTGCATTTCTTACCCTGTGATCAAGTCAAAGTCACCACCTCGTGTAACACCTACGGTAGCCCGAACTATCCGATTAAAGAACCTTTGCAAATGAAGGAGCCAAAAGTATGTCCGAAGTAATGCATACCGGCACCTAAAGTCAAGATTATCACTAATGTGAAGGAGTAGAAGATGAAAAAACAACCATTGAGGCTGGCAGTTTTATGCCTGCTACTGGTCGCCTGTAGTCAGTTTCCGGTACAGGCGGGAACCATTGAAGCAATTAATCATACCAAGTGGGCGATAAACCGGTTCAGTGTGGATGGTCAGCCGGGTATCGATATTATTGGCCCGTATCAGGGCGGTGGTGGTGGTTGTTGCTATCGGGTGCCGGAGAAATGGGAACCCGGGATGACGGTTAAGGTTGATTGGGAGACTGGAGCAGGAGGCTCTGAAGGATTTCCAGGGTTTGCTGATAGGGACAAGTACTTGGCATGGGTAAAAAAGATGGATGCTTATACACGCCAGCATAGCAAGGTAGTGCCAATACCCGATTATACCGGGCAGCGCACCTGCGGTATTACGGTGCACTTCTTACCCTGCGATCAAGTGAAAGTCACCACCTCGTGTAACACCTACGGTAGTCCTAACTACCCGATTAAAGAACCTTTGCAAATGAAGGAGCCAAAAGTATGTCCGAAGTAACATATGAAATGACACAGAAAGATAACGTCTGGTTGCCTGCGGCCTTTCCCGCTCAGGGGCGGCTGCCTACTCAGCGTTATCTGGTGAGGCAAAATTGTCTCCGTCAGGTCAGCGATGAAAAGGCTTATCATCAGGAACTCTGTCTGGCTGCGAATCGTCGGGTGGAACTGCCTTGCTGTAAGACTTTGCATGTCAGCCTGTTTTTTGATGGAACCGGCAATAATTTGTATAACGACCTTTATCAGGCTGTTCCTAACCATCCAACCAATATTGTCCGTCTTTTTCAGGCGACGATTGGGGCGGGTTATGCCGGTGGCGCGTCGGGTAAGCCCTTGTTAGATGATGTCGAAAGCACCGGTGGCAAGTATTTTAAATATTATATTCCCGGCGTGGGTACCCCCTTCCCGGAGATTAACGACCTGGATTACAGCACATCGGGGCTGGCTTTTGCTAACCGGGGTGAGGATCGGATTAACTGGACGTTATTGCGGTTGATTGATGTGTTAAAACGGGTATTAGTAAACGATAAAATCGATGATGAGGCTTGCCGAAAGTCACTTGAGGCGATGTCCACCACATGGCACACGCTGGATTTGGGGGGCATGCATAACCGTTATGGTGAGTTTTATAAGCAGTTTGCCCGTTTGAAACGTGAATTAAAAATAGCCCGCAGCCAGCCGGGGTGGAGCAAATCCAAGCTGTTGGGGATGAAGTTATATGTCTATGGCTTCTCCCGTGGGGCAGCAGAGGCGAGAACCTTTGTCAATTGGCTGACCGAACTGTTGCCACCGCCTACAGGGGATAACCAAAAACCGTCGCAGTGTCTGCAAGCGAAAAACGAAACTGACCCGGATTGTAACCTGCCCATCAGTGTGGAGTTTCTTGGGTTATTTGACACGGTGGCGTCGGTCGGGATAAGCCATGTGGTTCCCGTCGTTGAAGGTCATATGGGCTGGGCAGACGGCACGCAGGAGCTGCCATCAGAGGCGACTTATGGCGGTCTGGTGAAACGCTGTGTGCACTTGGTCTCGACCCATGAACAGCGGCTAAGTTTCCCGATGGATTCCATTCGCCGTTCGGATGGAACTTACCCGACAGGCAGTACTGAGGTGATTTATCCCGGCGTGCATTCTGATTTGGGGGGCGGTTATCCACCGGGAGAACAGGGTAAGGCAATAGGTAAAACAGATGCATTGTTATTGTCGCAGATTGCTTTGCATGAAATGTATGCAGCCGCATTTGAAGTTGGAGCACCATTGAAGGTACCAACTGAATCTCTACCTAAAGATTTATCTAAAGATGAATGGCGTGTAATGTCATTTGGATTGGTAGCTGAATTTAATATTGATCTACTTCTTGTCAATCGCTTCAACGCCTGGCGCCAGGTCACTCTGGGTTTGGCGATGCCCCAACAACCCCTGTCGGACGAAGAGGCCGCTTGCTTTGAGCCGGTGAGAGCCTCTGTGGCGTTGGAACAGGCGATGGAAAACCAGATGAACTGGCTGACAGCCTGGCGTATCAATCGTTACGCCAACGGCATGCTGCTCGGTACGCCATTTTTTCATGAAGCGCCCAACCGTGATGCGAAAAAAGCCCACTGTGAGCAAAGCAAGCAGGCGCGGGAAGAAAAGCAGCAGGCGGTGTTAAAGAAACGCAAAGCCCAATGGCATGAATACATTATCAAGGGGGAGAAAACGCCGCCGGTGTTAGTGCCGGGGGTGCCGGATTTTGACCCGGAAACCGCTCAGAACCAGTTGCGGGAAGCGGCAGCGGAATTTAATAGTGACTACCACGGCGACCAGCGGGAACAACACAGTGGGTGGCAGTTTGCCGTCGATACCGTGCCACGTTACGCAATTTACATGTTGGATGATCATAATGACCTTCTGGAGTATCTGCAAATGAAAGGGGCGGGAGAGAGGTTGGTCAAACAGCTTTTTCGGCCTGTTCCGACGGCAAAACCCGGACAACAGGAATCACCCGAGTCATTGTTGGTCGCCTTGTATGACAATCAGGTTCACGATTCCCGTGCCTGGTTTATGTACTCGACGCTCGGTTCACGTGAACCGTTGGGGGGCTATTTCCGCTACCGAGTCATTTACTTCGGTACAATTTGTAGCAGACCACTGTCACTCCTGTCAGTGGCTGGCACTGTGGTAGGGTTCGTATCGCCAACGGAAGGCGGTGTACTGTTTTTCTTTAAACAGAAAAAAGTCGCCAACACGGTGGTGGAGGTTGTCGATAAAGTGTCCAAGAGCATTGCCGCTGAGCGGGAAGTGACCGCGCAGTATTTAACTTCTGGCGAGCTGATCACTCTGTTAGCAGGACCGGAGTATAGAAAAGCGTTCACCCATAATGTGGGCGAAGTGACCCGTCAGCAGAGGGAATTTCTCAAACAGCGGCGGTTGCAAATGACCAAGGATGATCTCAAAGCGCGTTGGGCGGGAAAAACGTTGGAACCGACCCCATTCAAGGAGCCTGAGAAATGAAAAACGTGATCCGTCAGGGCGACAGCCTGCGCGAATATGGCGGCACGGTATTGTCGGGCCGCTATCTTTGTTTCGGACAACCTATCGCTTGCAAGGGCGATCCTGTCCAGTGTAACCGTCATGGCATGACTGCCATTGCTCAAGGGAGCTCGGCCTGCCTGATAGACGGCCAGCCGGTGGCGTTGCACGGTCATCGTTGTGAATGTGGTTGTACGTTAGTCAGCTCTTTTCCCGATTATCAGGTGGCGCCATGAAAGACTATCCCCTTTTTCCGCCTTATTGTCAGGCTTCGCCTCCCTGCTTTAAACGTTGGTTGGGTGTTGGCGCCGGATTGGTCTTGTTGACCAGTAACATTGTCGCGCTGATCAGACCAGAAGTCGGCGACATATCAGCTTTGTACGCCCTGATCCCCGGACTGGCGGCGTTATGGTTGTTATGTCTGTTATTCCGCGTGCTGTTTTACCGGTTTGCCCGGCATAACGCCTGGACTTATGAGCAACAGGTTGAGCGGGTTCAGCAACAATGGTGGCGCAAACATTGTCAGCAGATTGCGTTGGTGGACTATGTGTTAGTTGGGCCGCTAGGGAGCACGCCCGATGTGTGGCTGAAAGTGATTAATCAGCTCCATTGTCGCCCGAAACCTATCAGGGAAAAGAGCGGTCTGGCAGTTCGCCTGTCGTGCTCTTTTGTCTCGGATATTGAACAACGGGAAATCCAACTGGCAAAAATGGTGGTGAATAAATGGCAAGGTCAGCGTCAGGAACCCTTGAAATGCACACCTCTGCGTTGTTACTGGCTAGGCTCTGCCGCTGCCTGGCAAGGGTTTGCTGCCCAGATGGCGGAGCGATTTCCTGATGTGGAGTTGCCTGAACAGCCGCAACCCTGGCTCGGTGTTGATACGCTGGATGAAATGGTTGATCTGCTCAACACGACAAAGGACAAACAGGCGACTATTTTGTGCGCAGGTTGTCAGTGCGTAGACAGCGAGGCTGAATCAGCCTTACCCGCCGGTGAAGCGGCATTTATCTGGCTACTGAAAAAACAGGGCAACGTCTGTTTTACCCGTGGTGAATTTTTTTGTTCTCAAAGTGATGAAGAGGTTGTTGACGTCGCTGCCAGAGCATTGGTTCAAGCGGATATGCCTCAGCCGCCGGAAATCTGCTTTCTGTTTTCTCAGCCGGAGACATCCTCACTGGAAAAGCTCGGCTGGAATATCACTCAACATCAACAGGATCTCAATTGGGGCAATATTGGCGGGATGGAGGCGATCGTAGTGCAAACGTTGGCGGCTATCTCGGCGGAAAATACCGGCCGGCCCTGTGGGTGGTTAGCCCGTGATCTTCAACATACTTTAGCGTTTGGAATAGTGAAATCTTATGGAACGGCAACAGAATAAATTACCGTCTATTTCGGTAGTGAAGACACTCATCATACTGATAGGAACCATTACCTTGCTGGTCTCGTTAGCCGGTCTGGGATGGTGGGTTTGGGGGGAACACCGAACCACTGATAGCGAAACCTTCAACCACCTGTTGTGGGTTTGTGGAATAGCTTGGGTGCTCACAGTGGTGGTGAGTATGCTAGGTTTTATCACCGTAACGTTGTTTGTCAAAAACAAAGTCACTGATGTGAAGCCCGATACCCGGCCGCTTTTACCGGCCAGTGAACCGTATGATTATGGTGATTTAGGCGATCGCATGCGCCTGCGTTACGGGGTGTTCTGGTGGTATAAAGTGCGCATTTTACTGGTGGTGGGCGAAGCGGAGCAGGTGGAAGCGATTGCGCCGGGGCTGACTACGGCACATTGGCAGGAGGGGTATCGCTCGTTGTTGCTCTGGGGCGGCAGTTTGCAGGCGGAACCGGATACTGCTCAGTTGATGGCCTTGCGTCGTTTGCGCCGTTACCGGCCGCTCAATGGCATTGTCTGGGCGCTGACCGAACACCAAAGCGCACAACCGGTGTGGATGGATAAAGCGCTGCGGACGTTGCAAAAACAGGCCCGACAGTTGCGCTGGCAGGCTCCGGTCTATCTGTGGCAGGTGTGTCACAGCGTCTGGTCTCAGGAAGGCCGTATTACTCAGGCCGTCGGCTGCTTTTTTCCTGAACGCTGTACCCCGGATATTGTGGCGACACAGTTGCAAGAATTGGTTGACCCGTTGCGCGAGCGCGGGATGCAGCAACTGCTGGAGAAGACAGCCCACGATTTTCTCTGTCGTCTGTCTGCGAACTTAAAACAACAGGGGATTGCGCACTGGAAACAGGTTCTGACGCCGTGGTTAGCGGAGTATGGCGATGTGGTGTCGCTGCGCGGTCTGATGTTCAGTTTGCCGCTCAGGGCGCAGACGACTCGCCTGCCGCAAATTTGGCTGCCCGACACCGCCTGGCAGGGGGTGTTGGATGGCAGTCGTCGTTTCCACGGTCGGCGGGTTGGCATGCTCCGTACACAGACCGTTTGTCGCGGCCTGATGGTGGTGGGCTTGTTATGGGGTGCCGGCATGGTGCTCTCCTTTTTCACCAACCGTGACCAGATAGCCGTGGTACAGGCGGCGGTCACTGGCCTGAAAGCGCACCCGGAAGGTTCTGATGCCCAGTTGATGGCCTTAAAAGACCTGCGTAACGAGGTGGGCCGGCTGCAATACCGGGCTGAACATGGGGTGCCGTGGTATGAGCGTTTTGGTTTGAGTCAGAATCAAAAACTGTTAACGGCAGTGCTGCCTGATTATGCGCAGGCCAATAATCGCCTGATACGGGACAAAGCCGCCGCGGTGCTGCATGCGAAACTGAACGCGCTGGTGAATTTACCGCCGGGCAGCCCGTTGCGGGCTAAGTGGGCGCAGGCCGGTCATGACCAGTTAAAAGCCTACCTGATGATGGCGCAGCCGGAAAAAGTGGATGCCGTATTTTTAACCCGGATACTGAATGAAAATGAACCTGAGCGGGCCGGTATCGCCCCCGGCGTCTGGCTGGATACGGCGTGGGATTTGTGGGGTTTTTATGCGGAGAATCTGCCTGCGCATCCCGAATGGCGGATCACCCCGGATAAGGCATTGGTTAAACAGGCGCGTCAACTTTTGTTGATCCAGCTAGGTAAACACAATGCCGAAGCGGCGCTTTACCAGCAGATGCTGAAATCGGTGGAGAAAAATTATGCGGACCTGACGTTAAGGCAGATGACCGGCGACACCGATGCTACGCGGCTGTTTACCACCACTCATGTAATACCGGGGATGTTTACCCGTCAGGCGTGGGAAGGCGGGATACAAAAAGCGATAGCGGAGGCGGCAGCCTCACGTAAGGAAGCGATTGACTGGGTGCTGAGTGATAACCGTCAGGCAGTCTCGGCGTCGGTATCGCCGGCGGAGCTGAAAGCCCGTTTGACCGCCCGTTATTTCACCGATTTTGCCGGGGCGTGGCAGGATTTTCTCAACAGCCTGCGCTGGAACAAAACCCGTAACCTGTCGGATGTCATCGACCAGTTAACCCTGATGGCGGATGGGCGTCAGTCTCCGCTGATTGCGTTGATGAACACGCTGGCCTATCAGGGCGAAACCGGGCAACAGGGGCCGACGTTATCGGACTCGTTGGTGAAATCCGCCAGGACGTTGTTGAATAAAAAAACGCCGTTAATGATTGACCAACAGACGGCTGGCGTGCATGGGCCGATGAATGAAACCTTTGGGCCGTTGCTGGCGCTGATGGGAGAAAATCAGGTTGCCGGGGGAGTGAAGACCGACAGCACCCTGAATTTACAAACCTTTCTCACTCGGGTAACCGAAGTGCGTTTGAAACTGCAACAGATGAACAACAGTGATGACCCGCCGGCAATGGCGAATGCGCTGGCTAAGACGGTATTCGAAGGGAAAAGCGCCGATTTAACGGATACGCAGGGCTACGGGCGCTTGATAGCCGCCAGTCTGGGCGGCCAATGGCGGGGTTTTGGTCAGACGCTGTTTGTCGAGCCGTTAGCGCAGGCGTGGCAGGGGGTATTGAAACCGGCGGCGGCGAATCTGAATAGCCAGTGGCAGAGAGCGATAGTGGACAACTGGAATCGGGCCTTTGCGGGCCGTTATCCGTTTGCCGGCGGCGAGAGTGAAATTTCATTGCCGATGTTGGGCCAGTTTATTCGGTCAGATTCGGGGCGGATAGAGCAGTTTTTGACGCGTCAGTTAGGCGGGATACTGCATAAAGCAGGCAACCAATGGATAGTGGATGAAGTGAATGGGCAGGGTGTGCAGATTAACCCGGATTTTTTAAAGGCAATAAATCAGCTCAGTCAGTTATCGGACCTGTTATTTGCGGATGGCAGTCAGGGATTGCGGTTTGAACTGCGGGCCAGAGCGGTGCGAGATGTGGTGGAAACTGACCTGACGATAGACGGGCAGAAACTGCGTTATTTTAACCAGATGGAAAGCTGGCAGAGCTTTCGTTGGCCGGGAGAGACCTATAAACCGGGGGCGATGCTGACCTGGACCAGTGTCAACGCCGGGGCGAGGTTATTCGGTGATTATCAGGGGAACTGGGGACTGATCCGCTGGCTGGCGCAGGCGAAAGTGGAAAAGCTGGATGAAAGCCGTTACCGACTGATATTTACGGCCCCGGATGGTTTACCGTTGACCTGGATTTTACGCACAGAATTGGGCGAAGGGCCGCTGGCATTATTAAAACTGCGCGGATTTAAATTGCCGAAAAATATCTTTGCGGGGAAGCCGGGTAATCATACGGCAATAGCAGCGATGAATGATGATGACCTGATAATGGAATAATGCATGCTGTTGGGGATAAATCAGAAAATAGCGTAATTGTTAACTGTTTTCGTTAACGAAATCGCTGTTAGGATAAATATCACTACAGATATTCCGATGAAGATATTTGGCTAGGTTGTTTTTTTACCCGCCTGCATTACGAGCGTTACCTGAATCAACGGGGGGATGCCCACCTCCGCCACGCTGGTGCCGTGGCAGGAGTTGAAAGTGAAGGATGACGCTCTGGAAGTGTTTTGCAAAGAGGCTAATAACCCAGATTACCAACACCTGGCGCGTTTAAACGGCAATAATACGCTTTAAATAAAACCCCTTATAGGGATGTAAGGGTTAATAATCGGAATGGAAAAGAGAAGCGGATACGAATATTTATTTACAATCAGTTATCAAAACAATGGGATTAAATAAACTTTCTTGGTTTATTCCGATAAATAGAAAAAGGGAATTATTTGAAATTCATAAATGATGATATTATGTTTGTCTCTGATATTAAAAAGATTTTCGAAATAGCTTAAAAATAGATCAGGCTATGCTGAATGAGAATAATAAATAACGGACTAAACAGTCAAATGCTGAATAAAAGAATGATAAAGGAAAGATAAAAAATAATACACCAAATGTGGTGACGAAAAAAGAAAATTCAGTAATATCGGATGCCCTACACAATTCAAAAGGATGAGAGTTAAATATGTATAAAAATATGTTAAATCCCGTAACATTAAGAAAAACAGAAAACGGACCTCAACTAAAAGGAAATGAGGACACATATGATACATCAATATTAAAAGGCAGCCCTGTAGGACGAAGGGATATTGGGAATTTAGCCCCGCTACCTGCTCAAGCAGAAGTTTTTCAAACAGTTGTTGACGAAAAAATAGCAAGTTTCAAAACAAAGGGAAATCCAATATCAATTGTTGTCTGGCGCAATAGCCAGACGGGGCTTACTCATATAATGGATGGTCAGCATCGGTTTATTGCTGCATGCATACTTGGAGTGCCTGTTAAATTAACGTGGAAAAAATTTGGTATACCACCCAATCGGATAGACTGGAGTGGTACGAAATTTTCAGATGGGATACCAGCTAAAACCAAGATATTTGGAAAATAATCTATTAAATTATTTAATGTATATTAAGTGCGACTTGCGCTAATACAGAATTGAGAGTTGCCGGTTTTGGTATAAATTTGAAATCTTAAACAAAACGCCAGGTAACTCTCATGCTTCATACTACCAACCCCATTATCAGATATAAAGCTGGCTGAATAATGCTTAGTTTTCTATTCTATTAAATCTAAAATTCTATACCCTTCATCTTTCAAGCTGCTGCTTTGTTGGCTGCTTTCACTCACCCCAGTCACATCGTTATCTATGCTCCTGGGGATTCGTTCACTTGCCGCCGCGCTGCAACTCGAAATCTATTAGGTATATATTATAAATTTATATTTTGCATATTGTTAATTTTTTATTATTCGTTAATAAATTTCTCCATTTAAATAAATTGCCACTCTGGTTTTCACCCCGGTCACATAGTTATCTATGCTCCCGGGGATTCGCTCCTTTGCCGTCGCGATGCAACTTGAAATCCATTGGGTATATAAGTGTCATTGATTATTATGTTTTTCAGAATAAAATTCTTGGTTGATTAATTTAAATCCAATCAAATTAATGGTTATTGCGACACTAGTGGAATGTTATTTAAATAATATCTTTTTATATGAGATTTCTAAAAAAAAGCAACTAAATTTTCATCAAATAACTGGCAAAAATTCACTTTTCTATAATGCTTAAATATAGCTGGTTGTGTCATACGAAAAACGAATAGCGTAGTCAAGTTAAATATTAAATAAGAGTCATCGGGAGCGCGTCTCTCGAGGGCAGCATTAGCTATAACACATTAACCAAGGTCTGACTTTATTAATGGGGGAAACATTATGTCCACTGATCCGCCGCTACATCAAGAAGATATTGTCGTGATACATGTTGCTACACCCGACGATTTGGCGAAGTTTGCCGATCAAGCACTCTTCTGGAATAAAGAAACCTATGAGCAGATGAAAACTGCGGAAGTGTTGTTTACACCAGCGGGAGAAACTCCACCTGGTCTGGGAATTAAATATGTCGCCACGCCCGGTGATTTGGTGAGGTTTGTCGATGAAGAAGGTTACTGGAGTGAGGAAACCTACGAGCAGATAGAATTTGTAAGGGTGTTGTTTATACCCGCAGAAAAAATACGCGGTGTGGGGATTAAACATGTTGCCACACCCGATGATTTGGCGAAGTTTGCCGATAAAGAATTCTTTTGGAGTAAAAAAGACTACGAACAGCTAAAAGTTGCAGAGGTGCTGTTTGTACCCAGAGAAGGAATGCCCGTTTAGGGGCTAAACATATCACCACGCCCGATGATTCGGTAAAGTTTACCGATAAAGCGGTCAATTAGAATAAAGAGAAGTATCAAGAGAGGGATAAAGCCAGAATATTATTTATCCCGAAAATAAAAGAATAGAACGGCGTGTAATAACATCAACTTATCTGTCATTCTGAATTGGAGGTATTAATGGCTAACAGCAAGACATCTACTACATCCAGCGAAAATAATTTGTTGGATAAAGAGGAAGTTAAGTCCTGGTTTAAATTATATTCCCTGCCGAAAAGTGAAAATTATGCTCAATTGGTGCAAATAGCGGCGGAAGGGCGGCGTTTGGCCGGGCTGGATGCTGATCAGGCCGATAATAATCCAGGGGCAGGATTGAACCGGGATCTGGATGAAGTGAATTTACTCTTAGTGAATCCCGGTGATGGGGTGCATATCGGCGAAGACCGTGAAATTGCGGTCAATATTGATAAAAGCAGCGGCTTACAGTTCATTAATGGCGAATTGGGATTACGCCCCGACTTTAAATTGTCGCTGGCATTGTTTGAGAGTTTTACAGAGGAACAAAAAAGGGAGCTTTACCGTTGGCTGATTCATGCTGCGGAGATGGCAGCAAGTAAGGCGCAGTTGCCCGCGTTTGATTTGCCGACCAACGGTAACAATAAAAACCTTGGCGCTGTTGTCAGTGTCAGCGGCGATGGGAAAACTATCGCGCTTAGTGGGGCAGAAGGAAAGGAACCTGTATATCTATTTTCTTATACCAATAACGGTTGGCGTCAGCAATTCGCTGATTACGTCAGTGGTTATGGCGGTAGAGCGCTAAGTCTGAATCGAAATGGTAATGTTCTCGCGGTGGGTATTGATAACCGAAACAGTGATGGTGGGCATGGCTCAGTGTTCGTTTATCACAGATTGGCAAATGGAGCGTGGGAAAAGTCGGCCAAACTTTGGCTTAGTGAGGCGAACGTTCAGCAGCATTTCGGTTGCGCTGTGAGTTTGAGCGCTGATGGCACACTATTAGCGGTAGGTTCTTATGGCTGGAGATCGGGTTTATTGACTAACTGCGGCGCAGCGTATCTTTATCAGTATGACGGGAAGAAATTGTCACAGCTTGGTGAGCGTCTGACCTTAGCTTCTCCGGCACAGGGCGATATGTTTGGCGGCAAACTAAGCTTGAGTGCGGATGGTTTAACCTTGGCAGTGGCGGCAACGGGGCGTAATGGTAATGGTGAAGTGACGATATTTCATCGTCACGGGGAATACTGGCAACCGCAACCACCGCTCAATTCGCTGACTTCTCCTTTAACCATCAGCAAAGACGACTTTGGCGCCAGTCTCAGCCTGAGCGATAGCGGCAATATTCTGGCGGTGGGGTGTCCGGGAGAGAAGAACAATATTGGTGCGGTCTATCTGTACCAGCGTCACCGTAATGTATGGCAAGTTATGGGAATACTGAGAGAAACGGTGACTGCCGGGGAAAGGTTTGGCAGCGAGTTGTCTTTGAGTAGTGACGGCCAGATACTGGTGGTGTCAACACCTGTTGGTAAGAATGACACAGGTGTGCAAACCGGTGCGGTATGGTGGTTTAGTTATCAGGATGAACAATGGGTTATGCAGAGCAAATTACTGGAGCTGGATGGGGAATCAAACCATAAATTTGGTGCCGGTGTTTGTTTTAGCGGTGACGCCAATACATTGGCGATTGGCGCCAGTGGTTGGAAAAGTGGCGAAGGGAAAGTTTACCTTTACGACTAGCTAAATGAGGAAAAGACGATGGCGAAAGAGATAACAGATGAAACGGTCAGCCAGCTTAGTACCCACTTCGCCCCTGGCAAGATCCCGACTGAGGCTGCATTTTATTCACTGATTGATTGGGCCACGTTGTGGCGACAGCTTTTTGGTTGGCAGGATGGTGATCAAGCTTATCATCCGGGGGGTGGTTTACAGGTTATCGACAACCGTTTGGCGGTTAAGACTGGCAATGGCATCGCGGTGAAACCGGAGGGGCTTGCGTTAAGGCTACAGCCCAATGGGGGATTGATGTTGGATAAATCTGGGGCGTTGTCAGTGGATGGTACTGTAGCGGTTTCAGCACAAGCTTTTAAATTGCTTCCTGAGGAGACGAGGGAACAAATTGCCAAGTTGTTATTGAATGCTGAGACAGAAGGCAGAAAACAGCGAACAGAAAACAGATGACGGTGACTGCCTAATACGGCTTTTGAGGACATATTATGACTGATAAAGAAATGAGTTCTGTTGACTCATTGAAAGCGAGTTTTAAGTCTGGTGTTCCGCCCATGCCTGAAGCATTTTCCCATTTGATTGATGAGGCATATAAGGCATATGAAATCATTGATGGTGATAAGCGGGATGGCCCGACCGCAGGACTGGAACGAGATGACAAAGGAAAACTGGCCCTCAACACTCACCATTCTGGCGGGTTAAACCTTGAACAGAGAGCTTTGGCGCTGTCACTGAAGCCAGAAGGTGGACTCTCTTTTGATGGAGGAAGGCGTCTGAAATTGGATGCCGATCGGCAAGTTCAGTTTGCCGATTTTTTCAGTTTATCGCGGTGGGAGCGGATGGAGATCACACAGTTGTTGGGTTTGAAACGCAGTACCAGCACCAAGATGACGCGTATTGTTGCTCCTTCCCCTAAAGAGAATGAACGCTTTGGCACTTCTGTTAGCTTGAATGCGGCGGGAGATTGCTTAGTGGTTGGGATGGGGAAAGTACTCTATTTGTATATGTGCCGGAAGGATGAGTGGTGGAATACAAGCACGCCCATTGTGTTTGAGGCTTATGGCGATAAATATCGCAGTGCTTCATGGAATGTCAGTCTGGATGCGGAGGGAGATAACCTGGCAGTGGGATACTTAACTGATTTTCGAAAAATGGATGTTTGTGTGTATACGCGTACAAATGGCGTCTGGGATACAAAAAGTCCTATTGTGTTTCCGTTGGAAGATGAATATAGACACTCTGGTGGTGTGTATGCCAGTTTGAGCGCCGCAGGAGACTGTCTGGTGGTGTGGGGGGGCGTCTATACGTTCTATGTGTATACACGCACGAATGGGATCTGGGGCAGAGAAAACCCCATTAAGCTTGATTTTTCGAATTCTGGTCACGGGGTTGCCATGATTTGTCTGAGTGCATCGGGAAACTGTCTGGCGGTGCATGGTACCCATGTTGATTATCCTTCTTCTCCCCTAATAAACATAGTTTGTGTGTATACACGCACGAATGGGACTTGGGACGAAAGCTACATTAGGTTCCATCCCCCTGAAGATAGCTCACCCGGTTTTGGCAAGGTTTTTAGCCTGAATGCAGAGGGAGATCGTCTGGCGGTGGGGGCGGATGATGATTCACCCATTATTAATGGGAAGGTTTATCTGTATACGCGTACGAATGGGATCTGGGATACACAAAATCCCATTAAATTTTCGGCTCCTGCAAGTGGCGTAACGTATTTTGGCTGCGCTATCAAACTGAATGATGCGGGAGACCGTCTGGCAGTGGGGGCGGCTTCCCGAGTGTATGTGTATACCTATCTGAATGGTAAATGGAATATGGAAACACCTATCGAGATTTTGGACCCTTCAGGCAATTTAGATAATGTAAATGGTTTTGGTAAGGCTGTCAGTTTGAATAAGTTAGGAGCGAGTTTGGCGGTTGGTGCAGTTTTAACCAAGGTCGGTTCCGCGCCTGAAGCCGGTGCAGTCTATACCTTTGAGAATGTCAAATGAAGACAGAGGACAGAAAACGGAGAACAGAGAACAGAGAACAGGTGACGGTGACTGTCTAATACGGCTTTTGAGGACATATTATGACTGATAAAGAAATTAGTACTGTTGACTCATTGAAAGCGAGTTTTAAATCTGGTGTGCGGCTCATGCCGGAAGCCTTTTCCCATTTGATTAATGAAGCATATAAGGCATATGAAATCATTGATGGCGTTCAGGGTGATGGCCCAACCGCAGGGCTGAAACGAGATGACAAAGGAAAACTGGCCCTCAACACTTACCATTCTGGCGGGTTGAATTCTAATCAGGGCGCTTTGGCCCTATCACTGAAACCAGAAGGGGGACTCTCTTTTGATGGGGGAGGATATCTGAAATTGGATGCCGCTCGGCAGATTCAGTTTGCGGATTTTTTCAGTTTATCGCGGGGAGCGCGGATGGAGATCACGCAGTTGTTGGGTTTGAAACGTACTCTGATAACGCGCATTGTTTCTCCCTTCCCTAGAACGGATGAGTCTTTTGGTAGCTCTGTTAGCCTGAACGCGGTGGGAGACTGTTTAGCGGTTGGGATGAATAGTCACGTCTATGTGTATACGCGCCGGAAGAGTGGTGAGTGGAATATAAGCAAGCCGATTGTGTTTGAGGATGTTGAATCTGTTTTATCTTCATGGCGTGTCGGTCTGGATGCGGCGGGAGATTGTCTGGCGTTGGGAGACATATGGCCCGAAGTGGTTCGTGTATATACACGCACGAAGGGCGTTTGGGATACAAAACATCCCGTTGTGTTTCCGCGGGTCGCTGTAAACTTTGGGGCGAATGTCAGCTTGAACGCCGCAGGAGACTGTCTGGTAGCTGGGGGCAAATACTCCTCTCCGTTCCGTATGTTTATATGCAGGAATGGGATCTGGGATACAGAAAAACCCATTCTGTTTCCGGCCCCTTCGGACGCTTATGAGTTTGGCGCGATTGCCCACCTGAGTGCTGCGGGAAACCGTCTGGCGGTGTGTGATGATTACATTTCCGCGATTTATGTCTATACACGCACAAATGGGATTTGGGATACAGAAAACCCCATTAAGTTCCGTCGCCCTGAAGGTGAATCCTCTCGTTTTAGCGTGGTTTTTAGCCTAAATGCAGAGGGAGATCGCTTGGCGGTGGGTACGTATTTTTATAAACCCTATAATGGGGAGGTTTATCTGTATACGTGCACGAATGGGATCTGGGATAGAGAAAATCCCGTTAAGTTTTCGGCCCCGGCAAGTAGGGTATCTTTTGGCGGTTCTCTCGAACTGAATGATGCGGGAGATCGTCTGGCAGTGGGAGCATCATCCAGGGTGTATGTATATACCTGTCTGAATAATAAGTGGAATATGGAAGCACCTATCGAGATTTTGAACCCTTCAGGCGATTCAGATAATTTAAATGGTTTTGGTGGACCTGTCGGCCTGAATAAGGCGGGGACGAGTTTGGCTGTTGGTGCAGTAGTAGAGAGCGTCGATTCTCAGCCTAACGCCGGTGCAGTTTATGTTTTTGAGAATGTTATATGATGACTATAATCGCTAAGCTGGATATTATCTTCTACCCTTGGCATTTCATCCACGTTAAATTAATTCAACTGTTCTTTATTGTAAGGTTATTGGCGGCATACAACAGAATATGAGTATATACCCGTGCTCATTGAAACTGCTTGATTTTCGCCCAAATGAGGTTCATGGTATCCGTCATGAAAATATTCATTACCGATGAACAAAAAGCCGAACTTGAACACCTCCATCACACTTGCCGTGATAAGCGGGAGTGTGAT